>JAKMFY010000148.1 GCA_022425185.1 Candidatus Poseidoniaceae archaeon
AATATAATACTGCGCCCATGCCGACTGGATTAATAATATCATATCCTTCTGAAAATATCATAAATAAGACCATAATAGTATCATTATAGACTAACAATATCGCAAAAAATCAGATATCGATATCCGATTTCAAAACCATTTGGCCTAGCAGTCAATGGTTGACGGTATCGAGTCCATCCACGCTTTTGCATCGAGAACACCATATCCTTTTCGAGAATCATGATCCATATCGGGTGAAAGAGATGCGGCTAAGGATGACTTTACGAGTTGTATACAATCGGTTCCTGATTCATTCGTTCCCTTTAGTTCTGGGTGTTCCTCTAGGATAAGAGCTAGTGCGCCTGCCACAAATACTGTGGCATCAGATGTTCCACTCGAAGAAAACCATTGATCATTCGTTCCAGTCGATACGATTGAAACACCTGGTGCAGTCAATTCAGGTTTCTGATTTGGATAAATCCTAAGATTCCCCTCAGAATCAACCTGTTCACCAGAAGAGGATTTCGACCAGACTTCATTAAATCGGTCAGAAGCACCTACTGTAATTGCAAGTGGGACATTCCCTGGTGCGCTTACATATCCATCATCAGAGGCCCCACCATCATTTCCAGCGGCTGCTACAACATAGATTCCCAAATCAAGTGCTTGCCTTGTCGCTGATACTGTAGCACCTTCTCTCGAGGCTTCCTGATTTTGTTCCCCTCCCAGAGAGAGGGATATAATATCGGCTTCAAAATCGAAAATACACCAGCGGATAGCAGAGGCTACTCTTGATTCAGAACCAGTGTTATCTTCACCATCTGCACTGAGAGCAGCAGCCATTCCCAAAGTGACTCCTTGGGCAATGCCATCTTGGTAACCGGATGAAATTAGGAGGCCTGCCATGAGAGTTCCGTGTGAGATTGAACCATAATCAGTAGGAGATATCTCGCTACCCACAAAATCCTTGAATTCTACCGTTGAACCTGCAAGTGCTGAATGCGTAAGTGAAATTCCGGTATCCACCATGCAAAGACGAACATCTTCACCACTTAATCCATCATTTTGTAACTCTCTAATATTGGTATCTTCAAAGGCCCACTCTGATGAAGGAGGAGGGAGTTCCAATAGTAGCAAATCAGATTGCCATAATACAACAATGAGAGCCATTACTAGAGCAACGGCTGCACCAGAGATTACAGAAAATGCTCTTCTCGGTCTGATCGAAACTGAATCAGGAATGACTGGCGCCCATCCTGTTACTTCAGCTCTCCATTGATCTTGGAAACCTCGAGTACTTGGGTCAATCGCAGATAGAATTCTGGGCTCACCAGGTTCAGGGAGCAACTCTATTCCACGAAGTTCTTCCATCTTCCTCCCTCTAAGGTGGGGCTCTTATGGTATCAAACCTTGTCTCGTCGCGTATCAGAATCGAGAGCCTGAACCACTACGGGTTCTTGCGGCCTTAATTCCGAAGTAGAGAATGATAAAGGTCAAGGCAATGATTGCGATGAGAATGATAGAACTATCCTCATCTTCAGAACCTTGTACAACATATTCAATTCCAAAGTCTTCGTTAGGCGTGCTTGTCGTAAAGTTAGCATCATCACCACTCACTTCTGCTCTCACATCGAATCGTTCAATTCCTTGCGATGCTGCAGGTAATGAGAACGAAAAGTCTTGTGTACTTAGAGCTGCGACTGAAAGTGTTAGATTATACTCTTCTCCACTTGTCTTAGGAGTCAGATAAACGGTGACTTCATTCGCTGTTCTTAGTCCAGTATTCTCGATCACAATTACAACGTTGTTTGGATCTACGTCCGCATAGTTATTGCTTCTTGAGAGCGTTTTATCATCATCGAAAGATAATGAAATACGTGCAGATTCAATTGTGATTTCAACATCTTGAGATTCGCCATCTTCGCTTGTAATTCGAACTGTCATCAAGACTTCACCACTTTCAAAGGAAGAATCAGATGAGATCGTAAATACGAGATCTCTCATGTTGTCCTTAGCAATGGTTGTAACACCATTCATTGGAGCAACTGTCCAACCATCAGGTAGGTTGTCAAGAACTTCGTATGTAAACGAATCATCTCCGTTTCCATTGTTGTTAATGGTCAATCCTGCAGAGGTTGATCCAGCAGGTGAAACACCGACTGTTTCTGTAACGTCAGTTGTGTTGAACTCAAAGTATTGAGGAACTGCAACATTGACTGAAACTTCAGTCATATCACCAGTATCTGCCATGAATCGAACATTCAAACTGTGGCCATTCTCGAGATGCCATGCATCTTCAACCGATGGGAGACTTATTCTTGCGAGAACAGTTCCGTTCATTGTTGCATTCGCATCGACATCACCAATACCCAGTGAAAGGTCAATAGAATCAACCCATGCGCTGCCATTGTAGAACTCAAGACTCCAATCATCTTGGTCAGGTGAGACGGTCACTGAGCCAGAAACTGCAAATGTATCCATAATTTCAGTTCCTTCGTATGTTGCAATCACTTCAAATTCAATGTTTGAGTAATTCGCGTCATCAGTTGACATGATTGTGGCAACCATATCTCTGTTCTCATTTGTGAGTCCTGTGACGTTCAAAACGTTGTCAACACCAAGGGTGAGGTCACTGTTGGTCTTTCTGTTGTATGAGAGCATAAGAGAAGTACGGCCTTCATCACCGTTATCCATTGAGATACCAGAGGTATAATTCATGACCAAGTTTCTTTGAAGAGTTGAGAATTCAGAAGAGAACGAAGCAGAACCGGATGGGAGAAGGACCTCGAGGGTACCATCTGAGTTCAGTGGTAAATGCCATACCTGTCCTTCACCAAGATCCACTTCGACTTCGACAACTGTATCAACAGGTGATTCTGAGTTGTCAGTACCTGCATTGAATGGTTGTAGGTTAAAGGAAGTGAACTGTGTGTTGATATCAATCCAACCACCCTTACTCATTACAAGGTCAATAGTACCACCGTCTTGCACTGCAGCTTCTAGTATTCCAACAGCAATTCCACCACCATTGAACGGAGCATCGGCTTCGGAAACAACGACAACCCATTGTCCAGGTTCAACTGATTCAGAGAATGTGAGTTCATCTGCTTCGTAGGTTCCTGATACTGAAACCATCTCTGCTTGATTTTCCGCAGTCCCGTAAAGAACGATACTTGCACCGTCAAGACGGGCTGAATCGAGAATATCAGTTACGCTTCCAGTAATGGTGACTTGAGCGGCAGCCATCTCAATGTCTTGCGAAATAGGCTCCCCTTCAACAATATAGAATCCTGAATTATTGTCATCATAACTGACAACGCCAAATCCATCCTTTGCAATGGATACAGTGTAATTCTCAAGGATTGGCACGTATAGACTCCAAACACCGTTTTCATCGGTGAGAATAACTGTGTCGATAGTTCCCCCTTGGATTGTTACGTTTGCACCTTCAACACCTTCGTTTGCATCGCCAATATCGTCTTCATCAACATCCCAGTAAGCCTTACCGCCAATTTCGACTTCGAGATCAGCATAAAGCATTCCAAGACTTGTGTTTTCCATAAAGGCTTGAGGAGCATCCGATGTATCGAGTGTCCACACTCGTTGTGCAGCTGTTTCGTTCATGAAGAGACTCCATGTACCCGGCATGAGCAATTGAGTTGCGTTACCATCAGCGTCGGTTGGATTCATTGTAATGTTTCCAAATCCATCGTGGCTAACCAAAACGACCTCCTTTCCAGAGAGAGTTTGATTTGTACCAGATTCAATCAGTGTGAGGGTAACTTCTACAGTTTCAACCATACTGAGTTCGAGATCAATACGCTGTGATACATCTGCATCAACTGTGATTGGCATTCGCAATGATTCCATGACCCCATCACCGTTGAGCATAGGTGCTGCTACGATGACATAGTCACCAGTAGGGACATATTCTGCAAAGGTTCCGTTCGCGTCAACATTCAATGGGACATATCCAGTTCCATCAGCAGAAGCGAGGAGGATGTTCTCGACCATTGCCGAACCATTCATCCAAGTTATTGCACCCGTGACTCTCCATTCATCAACGATAGGAACGAGAACCGCTTCTTCAGGTCCACTGAGTCCAATAGCAATGACATCGAGAACTCCGTTGAGTTCCAAACTTGCATCAGATGCATTTGGATCTGCTGCGTCTAGATCGTTGGTTTGTATCGCATAGATACCAGGACTCAGAATTGCCTCAACAATACCATCTTCTGTATAATCAGCAGAGGTTAGGTTGACTTGTACACCGATTTGGGACACAGGAATGAGTTGAATATCTGGACGAATCGCAGTTCCGTTCTCGAATACACTGTCGCCAAGATCCGTAAAGACATTGAGAGTAACAGTGCTGTTGCTTGGATTTGTGATGAGTTCTACAGGTAGAGGATTCATTCCATCTGCAACAATTACTGAATAATCAGAGACTGTGTTCGCATTGTATGCAACATCGGGAATGGCAAAGGACCATGTCCCATTCAAGAGTTGGGTTTGGAACACACCTGAGCCGTCAGTCAGAGTTTTCCACACAACTCCATCTTCAGAAGTAGCGTGAATCTCTACAGGTTCGTATTGAGGAATATCCTGATTCCACGCCGTTCCGTTTTCAAAGAGATAAACACTTCCAATGACGTCGACAGTAGGAGCCAAAATCATGGCATCCAAAGGAGCCATTCCTTCAACTACTGTTACAAGACCGCCAGCGGAGTATGCAGATACAGAGCTTGCAGCATTGATGTTGAATGTCATTCCAGCAGGGAGTCGTTGGCTAAATTCACCAAATTGATCAGTCACTGTAACGAATTCTAGATTGTTTCCATGGAACCGAACCGGTACTGAACTTGCGTTCTCATACAATTTCTGTTCATCTGGAAGAGCAAGCCATTCCTCGTAAGTGAATCCTGCAGAGTTTGGAGCATCGATCGAACCGTTAACCCAAACAGAGGTGGAATACGTCATATCAAGTGTAAGATCTGTGTCGAGAATTGTGAATTCTTCGACGAGAATATAATCTTCATCAGTGTTATCACTTACTTCCCATTCTCCAACTGGAAGTTCGATCATAATGACGCCATTCTCGTCAGAAACCAAGGTTAGAGGTAACAAACCAAGAGGATCAGTGATATTCACACTGCGGTTCGATACATCAAATCCAGCAGGTCCATTGAGAGTTATCTCAACGTCATACATCTGAGGAACACCAAGGTCGAAAGTGATGTTAACCGGCTCATCAAAGACTTGAATCGTTTGATTCATTTCGTAGAACCCATCTTCATCCAAATCCACTCTGAGATAGTATAATCCGGAGGTAATAGGACCGTAGGATACATTTCCATCTTCCCCTGAGGTGAGAGGAATCTTGAATTCTTCTCCCAGTTCGACATCGATCAATGTGAGGTTTTGGTTAGCCAAAACGTCACCCTCCATTGTGGAGAGTGTGTCTGAAATTTGAGACGCAGGCACAGTCATTGCAAGATCATAAGTTGGTTCTAGTCCAACTGTAACAGGGTCAGGTAGGAGGATTTCTCGTCCATTAGGCATAACAGCAAGCATATTGTATACACCTGGCAAAATTCCAGTCATGTAGAATGAACCTGGGCTGACGATATCACCACTAAAGAATCCTGGACCGATGAACAGTCCAGTTCCGCTAAGAGTTCCGATACCCTCGAAAGCACCTGTTCCTTCGAATGTTTCACCAATGAGTTCCTTCTTGAGACTGCTTACGCCTTCTGAAGTAAATCGTCCGTTTGCTTGGACTTCTCCGTCAAGGAGATATGTTGAGAATTCTGTGCCAGTTGATAGGACACAAAGCGATGCATTCACAGGCATTGTTTCGTTTTCACCACAAGGTAAGGAGGAGTTGTCATGAGACAACCATGATGCTTCGAGTGTACCAATTCCAACCCAAGTTCCGTTTCCAGAGTAAACACGGTCGTTTCCAATTTCCCGAGTAAAGTTACCCGTGAAGTTGTAGGCCAATGCAACTCCTTCGCTTGTGAAAGTACCCACATCAGAGAAGGTTACTTCACCAGTTCCTTGAAGAATTCTGGACTCCTCGCTGTCGAAAGAACCGTTGGTTGTCGTCAATGTGTAATTCTCGGTCATGGACCAAATGTTACGAAGAATGAAATCTGTCTCAACAAGAGGTTCTCCGGCGAATTCACCGAAGCCAGTCCATTCTACAGCACCGGAAACACCGCTTCCTTCAACTTCAATATTCATCTCTTGAGTTACGTCTTCCTTACGATCTGCTTGTTCACCAGTAATATTGAGTGTGGATTCACCAAGCCAAGTCATGTTCGCAACCTGTCCAAGAACTGAGGTAATAGCATAGATTTCACGATCTGTATTTACATCGGTAAGTAAATCTACCAAACCGCTTTGATGTTCTCCACTTTGAATCTTCTGAATTGCTTCTGTGTCATCATAAATACCAGCAAAGGCGCTTACTCTAATTCGGCCAGCAGGGGCAGTGAAACTCCAATCTCCATTCTCATCAGCATCAGTGAAACCGATTGGAATCCAATATGTATCATCATCACCATCGATTGCATCTTCTCCAGAAAATGCATCGCGCTCGATTAGAATTCGAGTATTTGGCAAACCAATTTCCTCGTCTTCCATGTAGACAGTTCCCTTAATTTCAGCACCAGAATAGTACTTCATGATTTTAACATCGGCATTTGCATTAATGTCAACACCTGTCTGTGCTTGATTTAAGAAGATAGACGTCTCATTAGGGCTGTACCAGTTAGCAATGACAAAGTGATTCATCATTGCACCGGGGAGCGGGTATGCTTGTTGTAGGAAACTTGTCCCTACATCTCTGGACAAGAGTTGTTGTTTCGGTTGTGGGTTCGTAGAACCAGCATCTGCACCGAGTGTTGAAGCCCCGTAGCCAACATAGGAACGGGCAAGCATAGTGTCAAAGAACTCTGGTAGATGGTCCACTCTGATATCTTCGACTTGAAGTGGATCAATTTCCGCTCCAGACTGTTGGTCAAGTACGTCCTTCAGCATTGCAGCATCGACTTCTTCACGAGAGAGTTCTCGAACTGGGTCATCGCCACGTACGGTTTCATACACTTCACTTGTGAATGTGTTGAAATCTTGTCCAGACAGGATTGTAGGAGCCCCAAAGATACCAAGAGGACGTCCACCATTGTAACCTGCTTCAGAGTTGTACCGACCAGCACGTGGGTACAGTTTGTCGTCAACAGCGAAATATCGAATCTCGTGATTACGAGTGATTGTTTCCCCAGGTGCGCCCTCGTAATCCTGAACATCATATCCGTCAAGATTGATGATGTCGTTGTAAAGATCGATGATTTCATCTTCCGCCAATCCGTTAGTTAGTAGTTGAACGGTCATAGCAATGTGGGAATTTGCACGGTGAATGCTAGTTGATACAGAAGCGTATTCTTCGACGAGGTCAGAGGTGTACCAGTAATCTCCAAATGTGTAGTGAGATATGGAGTTTACAATTTCTTCACTAACATCTGCATTATTACTGAAGGTACTGTTAGCAGCTTGTTCGCTGTTAAAGTCTCCGTTGAAACAGTTGTCACTAAAGGTACTGTCGCAAGGAATGATTTCGCCACCAGACCATACACGATAGTGGAGGCCAAGGGACTCGTCGGGAATTCCGTTGGAATTCAGAGGGGTTCCTCGAGCCATGTACGTGTCACCCTTGCTCTTGAAGACCTCATAAGAGTGGTCAGCAACAACATCTGCCATCTGATCAATATCTTTTCCGGTGTGAATCAAGATGAGGTTGAGTTCATCCATTTGAGCCGGATCCAAGTATTTTGAAAGTTGAGATTCAAATCCAGAAGTAAAGGCGCGCTCTCCGTTGTTCTGGTTGATGTTGTAGCTAATATCTCCGTTAGCAAGGTGTTGAATAAACATTGCAACCAAATCGGTTTGACTTCTTGCCAGAAGCATGTTACCTGAAGCAGGAATACCAGTCTGGAAGTTATCAGAAACGGATGGGTGCTCGCCGGTATTCAATGCTTGGAATCCATAATCCCACCAAGACACAAACGCAGGTCTGTTTGAATAAGACTCGTTCGTATCTTGTTCAGCCAACCAGTCGAAAGCATCATTCCAATATTGGCCATTGAATCCACTTCCGAACGATCCCATGTAGGAACGACCGCCAAAGGCTTCATAGTCACGGCTATCGAGAAGGGAAACTCCAAGATCATCCCAACGCATAATGTCAGGTACTGTGTAGTAGAAGTC
>JAKMFY010000183.1 GCA_022425185.1 Candidatus Poseidoniaceae archaeon
TAGGACATAGATCGTATGAAAAATATTCACGGTGGTTTGACTTTCCCAAGGTTGAGCAACAGGACGAATTCGCTCGTCTATTCGACTTGTTGAATCTCCTGAACCAAGCATTCGCATCAATATTGAAAAATGATTAAACAATGAATATTGAAGTAAGATAGCAAGAATCATGACCAAAGTCAAACCTATTTCCCACTCTAAAACAACACTAAAGGCGCACATTACCGCAATGAGCCCTATCGTATCAGCGACTGTATCCCAATATCTTCCAACATGTGATGGTCGTTCTCGAATGCGTGCTAATTCTCCATCAACGGCATCGATAACGCCTTTTATGACCAACAGGAAACAACTCTCCAGCAGATAACCTTCTAGGATTAACCATGCACAAAATAGAGACAGAAGGAAATGTATGTTGGTGACTTGAATAACCGAGATTGGTTTATTTTCAAGGAACTTAGCAGTAGCACGGGCAAATGGCCTACCCCATTCTGATAGGTTCAAGACCTCAATTGTGCCATACTTTCTCTTATCACCAGATATTGCTTTATCCATAGCTAACACCTTGAGAGCTATGGAAAATCGTACAACGGGATCGAGTTTAGTATAGATCACTTTTCAAGTATTTCTTCAATTTCTTTTGATGCTAGAATTAATGTTGGAGCCCAAAGACCAACGAAGATTCCTAACTCTTTTTCACCACTTACAAAGTATATGTAAAGAGATAGTGCGACTGACAACATACTTGCTACAAACCCGATTCTTGATATATTTTTACTCATTTTTTTTCACCTTAACGGACAATCTGCTTATCTTCCCCTTTAAAGTCATGTTTTAATTAAAGGGGTTGCATGTGGATATTGTTGGTATCATCGTTGCTTCCATCGACCAGTTTTTATGCGATTATTCTCTTCAACGTGTCCAGAATAGACATATGTCCACGCCCAATGAACGCCATTGTTGGTTTGAATTGGAACAATCGTTCGTTCATACAGTGAATTGTTGGTTTCGTAACCATAGAAACCTTCAATCGAATCCATATCAGTTAAACAAGATTCAACATCATTCATTTTTATCAATTCTCCATGGACAATCCCTTCTCCAACCTTTACACCCGGATAAGAACGAAGATCGTAGAGTATCCCTCGCATGTTGGCATCTTCCTTTGATTCGATGTAGGGTGTAAGTTCCTCATACCGCACCTCACCACTCATCAGCGTTCCATAAACAAACAGATGTTCGATGACATGGTCTTGCCAGGAATCATTCATGGAATGATCAAGACCTGTTTCTGGAAGCCCTCTAGCTTGAAGTCCGTGTCGAATCAATTGTTCATATTCGGGTCTCGGTTTCGTGTAATGTTGTTTGATTTTATCCTCACAAACAACGTAGGTTAAAGCTGTGCAAATCTCTCCACTTTGCCTTACAACAAGTACTTCCTTAGGCTTGTAATAACCGCCGCTTGTCCCTTCTTTCATGTTCATTGTTTTCCAAGCATCTTCATCAAGTTCGAAAAGAGCCCCTGGAGTAGCATGATATTGATCCAAAGAAACAACGTCCGCAGCACCTCCTTTTCGCCCTGAGGAATTATAGTGAAATTTCATATTATGACCAAGAAGCCAAGCAGGTTCAATCTCGGTTAATCCGTCAGGACTCCGTCTCTTCTTTTCACAAAATCTTTTCCAGTCATTCCAATCTAGGTTAGAACCATATCCAAAATACATCATCCCAATCCGCTCCGAATTGAGTATACTTTAACAGTTAATAAACCTACCAGTTGCATGGTTCAAGAACGTCTTGACCTTGCATATACGGCTGAAGTGCTTCTGGCACACGGACGCGACCATCTTCCAATTGGTTCTGTTCGATAATAGCTACGAGAGCACGTGAAGTTGCTACTGCAGTGGAATTCAATGTATGGACCATCGGTTGATTTGGGTGCCCAGGCGTTCCATATCGGATATCGAGACGATTCGATTGGTAATCTGTACAGTTCGAACACGATACAATTTCCTTGAATGCTTTCGCACCAGGAAGCCATGCTTCAAGATCATACTTTCGAGCAGCAACTGTGCCCATATCTCCCGTACAGATGTTCACGACTTCGTAGTGGAGTCCAAGTGCATCCCATAGGTCTACACAGTTTTGCAATAACTCTTCATGTAGTTCCCAGGATGTTTCAGGTGTTGTGAGAATGATTTGTTCAATTTTAGTGAACTGATGGACTCTCCAGATACCTCTGTCCGATTGTCCATGGGCTCCAACCTCTCTACGGAAGCACGAGGAGACACCGACCATCTTGATGGGCAATTGGTCCTCCGGGATTGTCTCACCCATGAACATGGCAGTAAGCGGGTGCTCAGCTGTTGCAATCATGTAGTAGCCATCGGGTTCAATACCGTACATGACGGTCTCAAAATCAGAAAGGTCAGTTACACCCTCATATGCCCCACGATTCATCATAACTGGGGGTTGAACGAATGTGAACCCACGTTGTTGAATGAAATCGACAGAGAAGGCTTGGAGAGCCATTTCCATCCGAGCGAGGTCTCCCTTAAGGAAAAAGAAACGACTTCCTGTAATTTTAGCAGCTCTTTCAAGGTCAACCCATTTGTTGTCTTCAATCAGTTCATTATGTGTCTTTGGTTCAAACGTGAACGTTGGTTCTTGACCATGCAACGAATGTTTGGTATTTCCTGATTCATCAGCACCTGATGGGACTTCTGGATGAAGAAGATTCGGAATACGCATACGGATGGCATCTCGCTCTTCAAGAACTGCAGCCGTTTGTGCTTCCATTTCTGAAATCTTCGATCCTAAATCAGCAACTTCCGCAAGTATCCGTTGAGCTTCAACTTCATCACCTGACTTCTTAGCAGCACCAATTCCGCGAGCAGCCTCATTCTTTTGACGTCTCAAATCAGAGGTTTGGTGAAGGAGGTCTTTCCATTGAGCATCCAATGCAATGACGTTGTCAATCTGATCATGAGGAAGACTGCGACGATCGAAATCTGCACGAATTCGGTCGGGTTCATCTCTGAATAAATGGATATCAAGCATCATTCATCACCTACAAACTGATATTGAATTGGAACATTGCCATTCCAATTGTCATAAATCCACCAAGGACATAACCGAGTATTGCTCCACCATTGAGCAATGGAAGCCCAGCCTGTGCCTTACCTTGACCGACATACCACATGAGAATGGAATAACCAACAAGGCTACCAACAAGAGTAGCCATAGCCATAATCCAGCCATCATCCCCACCGATGTATTGCAATGTAGAAAGAACCAGCATACCAGGGAAGATAACATCACCCAATCCCATAAGCATTGCATCATTACTCTTCTTGATGACTCGCTCACGAGGTTGTGAAGACTCTTCATCGTCTAGGTTAGGCGGCGAAACCTCTGTTGAAGCAGGAGTTCGTTCCGCTCTGAATGAGTAGTCTGTGTCTTGGGGGGCAACCAAAAGAATTGGTAGGTTGAGATTGATCATCGTATCAGCGAGATCAAGCATATGCTTCGATTTGTACACAGCCCAAGCATCGTATATCGCTGCGGCAACCATGAAAATCATAATCAAAGTTGGAACAAATGAAACTCCAAGCATAACGATAACGCCTGAACCGACAAGAATTCCAACAGTGTTGACAACATACCACTCACTGTGCACGTAGAGTAGAATCATCAAGATGATGCTTACAAGTAAACCAATCATCGTTGGGATGTCTTCAAACACAATTCCGCCACTGAGGAACATTGAAGATTCGACAACGCCTGATGTGGTGGAATAGTTCTCACCGATAACAACGGCATGCAGATGAGTAGTGTCGTCCACTACATCTTTTGGTGTATCTCCAAAGGCAACTGCGACGTTTTCTCCTTCTGGTACTTCAATGATCAATCTCTGAACCATGCTTGTCCCATACAGGAGGCGTGCTTCATCTTCTGTCGTGATTAACAATTCAGTATATCCTGTGTTATCGATATCTGTTAATCGAACATCTCGGATTTGGTCTGCGAAATTGTTGATTGACAACTTAGTTTCCTCGACCAGAAGTGTCTCTTCAGCAGGAAGGTAATTCCAAGCCATGAGATCTCCATCTTCAGTTCCTAGAACGATGAGTTGATTGGAAGTCGTTGCTTCACTAATCTTTTCATCGATAAGGTTTGAGTGACCGACATCAACTGCTGAGAAGTTTGCACTCGAGGTTGCATTGATGAGAACGTTTGCAGATTGTTGGAATCCAGTACCAACACCCCCTATCTGAACGCTGTTCTTCTCAAGTTCAACAACGCCGGCCATTTCCTTGCTTACAATCAGGAGATGTGTGTCATCAAGTAATTCTGCTTCTACGAGGTCATCGACAACTTTCATCTCGTTTGGGAGTTGCCATATGGCTTGTAGTGTCATGACATTCGGTGCTTCATCAAAAGTTGCAAAACGATGAAGCTTCTCTCCACCATCGACGATGTAAACAGAGTCGCTTGTTTCAACTGCAAGTATACATCCAAATTGAACAAGAGGGGCGATGTTCCCTTCTTCATCATATTCGAAACACTCGTAGGTTGAAAGAAGAGTTCCATCGGTAAGAGAGAGGGTCTGAATCAGTGCGCCGTTGTTGATTGTAATGGTATCTGGACCGGTTGCGACAACGAGTTTAGCAAGTTCATAACTCTCATTTCCGTGGGGAATGACAGATGTCCAAATCGGTTCATCCATTCCAAGTTGCTTCAAACTGATGGTGTTGTTGATAATTCCATTTTCATTGGTGCGAACTGAATCAATGTATTGATTCATACCAATTTCAGTCAGATATTCAGCCTCTACAACCTCAGTTGATTCATATTCGAACGGCTCTACAGTATCATCGACCAGGATCTGATGAGCGAGCGGTACGCTTGCATACATCAAAGCAATGAAGAGAATACCCATGATTCCGTACTTGATGACCCACTCTTTTTTGTAGCGAGCAAGAGCAAGAATTGCTGCAGTGAAGATGAATATCATCACTAATTCAAGGAAGATAAAGCGCAATTGGGACGCTCCTTCTGCTCCGAACGCCTGCAAACCTGCCTTATCGTACCAAGGACGAATAAACATAGCAAGGAAGATGGTCACCAAGAACATCGAGGCCATTCCAATCATTGAAGGAAGTTGGCGGCGAAAGTCCCCGTTCATGTCGCTCATGCTTCTGCCAGACAAGGACTACATTTGAGCACATCGACGCAATCAGGGCAAGAATTGCTTATCGCCACACCTATGATGAGTGTCCCACACGGAGAATCTGGGGGAGCATATGTCTGGTATCCGGCAGTGGCTTGACCAAACCAAGGTTCGTGGAATGAAACTTGGACTGGAACGCGTTCATGCGGCTCACAACATTCTCATTCAATCCTACGAATCTGCAATCATCCATGTCGCAGGAAGCAACGGAAAAGGAACTGTATGTTCCTTGATGGCAACCCACCTGAATCGATTAAATCAAACAACGGTCATGTTCACTTCACCACATCTTGTTCGCATCGAGGAACGAATTCGGATTGATGGAAAGCCAATCTCTGAACAGCAATTCAACAACTATCTATCCCTCATTCAACAAACTGAAATCGATTTAAACATTGAACTGACCTTCTTTGAGGTTACATTTCTGGCTTCTTGCCTATGTGCTCGAGAAATGAACCCAGATGTGTTCATTGTGGAAACAGGGCTCGGTGGACGTTTTGATGCAACACGAATCGTACCTGCTGATCTTTGTCTCCTGACATCGATTCAACTGGAACATCGAGAGATTCTTGGCAACACTTTGGCTCAAATTGCTGCTGAAAAAGCAGCTATCGCTCGACCGAACAAAACAATGTTTGTTCGAGGTATTCAAGATATTGAGGCTCGCAGTGCAGTTGAAAACGAAGCACACCAAGCTGGCCAAACCCATCTTGGAGAGATCTCATCGCCTGCCAATGTAGAGTGGATATCAATCGATTCGAATGCCTCAATTAAACAAGAAGCATTGACGTTGGCAGCGGTGGCCTTGGACCATCTCAATTACAGTATCGAATCGATAGAGGAATCGATGCATGCTCTCAATTGGCCCGGTCGTATGCAACACATCGAACCTATGCCATGGGGAGGTGTTCTTCTCGCAGATGCAGCCCATAACCCAAGTGGATTGAGACGAGTAATACCATCTATCACAGAACGCTTGTCTGCGAAAAAAGAATGGTGTTTGGTGTTTGGTTGCACTCCACAAGAGGATATGAGTGCGTTTGTCCAGCCTTTACTCGATATGTGTAAGGACCATCCTCCAACGAATATCCTGCTTACCGTACCACAGACAGGACGGTATCCTGGCGTGCCTACCTCACAAATAACTGGGCTTGAGTGGTCTTACAAGCAAGCAATTGTTCATGCATCAACCCCTCAGGAAGCAAAACTGTTCCTTGAACAACTCCAACCCGAATACACTCTTGCAATCGGTTCGCTCTATCTCATTGGTGAATTGTTTGAGGCACTAAATCTCTATGGGACAAAACATCTCGAATTGTTCCCACCAAACACTCAAAGGTAGGATGAACGAGCCCCGTGTGAGTCAACATGAGCGATAAGTGGGACCTTCGATTTATTGAACTCGCACATCACATCAGTTCTTGGAGTAAAGATCCTTCAACAAAGGTTGGTTGTGTTGTTGTTGGCTCGGATAGAGAAATTCGTTCTACAGGATTCAATGGCTTTCCCAGAGGGATTGATGATTCAATTGAACGACTTGCAAATCGAGAAGAAAAATATCCTCTTATCTGTCATGCTGAAGAAAATGCAATCATGCATGCTGCCCGCATTGGAGTTTCCCTCAAAGATTGCACAGCCTATGTAACATGGCCTCCATGTACTCGTTGTGCTCGTTCATTGATCCAAGCAGGTATTGTCGAAGTTGTTTATGCTGGTGGAACCGATATACCTGAACGATGGGTTGAGGATTTCACACGTTCAACTGGTATGATGAAAGAAGCTGGGCTTAAACTTCGCAACGTCAATCTGGAATGATCAACCCCAGAAACGACGAGTTCTGGCGTATTCAATTTCTGCATGATGTATTGATTGCAATAGACTATCCATATTGCCACTGTGTCCTTTTCGAAGGATACGTTGAGCAGTAGCTTCTCCTACCCCTCTTGCCATCAGACATACAATTGCAGGAAATCCATGGGTTTTGAGCAGAGAAGCATTTCGAATCATACGATTACGATCGCTTTCTTCATCAGAAGCAACCCATCCTTCAAGCATCTTTTCAAGTCCTTCTCGGGCACAGACAAGCATCTGTCCTTTGCACACAATGCAATTTCCTGGATCTTTTAGGTCTGGATAACGTTCAACTCTAAATCGACGTATCGCTTGACATTTCAGACAGCATAGGACGGCTCGTTCATTCATCAAACGTAGACGTAATCTTGCACGCACCGCTTCATTATCCCAATTTGGAAGAAGAAGATCACGTTGACTTCGGTCTGAAATACCAATTGGCCCCGTTGGTGTAACGACAATATCGAGTAGGCCTGATTGTATTCCTTGTAAGACATCTTTTGCTCCTTGAATGTCCATGCGTTCGAAGTAGAGCTTACTGAGGACTTCATCGACAACGATGGTCCCCCGATACTTGCGAACTAAGGCACCAAGGTTGATTTTACGTGGATCAACACCATGACGTAGGATTCCAAATGTCTTTGCAACTTGGGCAAACCTCCAACGAACTTGTCGAGAGTTTGGGAGCGTAACTGCGAGAAGGCCTTCAATTCCATCCGCTGGAAGTTCATTGAGCCAATTAACCACATCACCGGGTTCTAAATCAGCACCTGAGAGATGAATTCTTGTTGGCTCAACCATTAGACTACCCCAACGTCCTGTTTTGGTTGAGGCCATTGCAAGGAGAAGATGTCCAATCGTTTCGTTGATCAGCGTACCTTGACAAATATTGATGACAAGTGCTTCGGAACGACGCTCAATAGTAATCGTTTGATCATCAGGTAAGGCTTCAGTTGCATCGATGTGGCGAGTAATGGTATCGGCGAGAAGCCCGAGTGCTTCTCCATCAAGTGGATAATCAGCCAGTGGTCTTCCGTCATGAGTTAGAATGCCTGCAGGGTCGATTTGATCAGACTCTCTTGGTTCAAGTAAATTGAAATCTTCTGCAATAAGTCGGCGCAGACGACCAATATTCCGGGCTACTGCAGCAGGAACAGGTGGAAGTTCACCAACCCATGTTGGTGCTTCTCCTTGCATTGAAACAGGAGCAACAAGGACTTCGCTTTGTTCGGGATCAGCGTCGACAATCGTCCATGTACGTCCAGCCATAACGAATTGACGAATACGTCCATCTTCTTCCTCTCCGCTTCCGTTGAGTTCAAGCACGAATGATTCGTCTACATTTCCAATCGTTCGACGAGTCACAACATCTCGTACTCGGTACGATTGTTTGTCAGGTATCATCGAGAGGTGGCTCTCCACCCATTTACGCGTACGCCCTGCAGAAGAAAACCATCCATTCTTGAAACGCTTCGGTATTGGTAATTTTCTGGATCTATACTCGGTTGGAATCTCTTCATCGGGAACATCATATCGAGGCAGTTCATCAGGCCAATCCTCTTCTTCAGGAACCAATCCTTTGGCTTCAAGATAGAGGCTTTTAGGCCAGCGATACCATGGGCGTTCGTTTACATCGACAGCATAGCGTAAGAGCCAACGATCAGAAAGAACTGCAAGCATCGTTTCCGTATCTTTTCGTTCCCAGTTTTCAAATTGTTCAGCATTGGCAAATGTTTCATGAACTTCATCGATGGGTACGACCTTGAAACTATGAGCCATGAGCATGATTTGGTTCGCAGCAATACTGTATGGTCGTTTCCGCCATTCAACATCCTCAATGTACCCCATATGTGAACGGTGTGCTACGACAGCAGCTTCAGCAATACCATCGGTTTCCCAAGCCAGAAGATGGCCTCTACCAATACCTCCAATTCGGTGATCGGCGCGACCAACTCGCTGAAGCATCCGGTCGACGGAACGTGGACTCTCTAACTGGACAATCTTTTGAATCGACCCAACATCGATTCCAAGTTCAAGGCTTGAAGTACAAATGAGGGCATGAAGAGAACCATTTCGAATATTCTCTTCCATTTCCTGACGCGTTTCTGCGGCTAAACTTCCATGGTGGACACCAATGTTGAGTTGGGGAGCCATCGTTTGTAGGCGCTGCGCAACAGTTTCGGCTGCGTTACGGCTGTTCACGAAAACAAGGCAAGGAGGGTCTTTTTCTACAAGTTCTGTAAGGAGGCGAAACGTAGCATGGGCTCTCGGCGAAAGACGCATTTCAATGGCTCCCACTTCATCCTCAGGCAATGGAGGCGCAGTTTCCACAGAGAGAACTGTAGAACGCTCAGCAGGAGCATTGATCGGCAGACATGAATCACTAGCCATCCATTCTGCAACTTGCTTTGGGTTACCAACAGTCGCTGAAAGACCAATTCGTTGAAGACGCTGCCCACTTAGGGCTTCTAAGCGTTCAAGACCGAGACGTAATTGCCACCCACGTTCACTTCCTGCTAAATCGTGTACTTCATCAATAATAACTGCTTTAACGCTACTAAGCAAGCCTCGTAATCGATGACCTGTAAACATCAATTGGAATGTTTCAGGAGTAGTAACCAAGAGATGAGGGGGTTTTCTCACTTGTCGGGCACGTTCACTAGTCGACGTATCCCCATGACGAAGTCCAAATCTCAATTCCAATACTTCGCTCAATTCAGCGAGACGACGGTCAACGTCTCGATTGAGTGCACGTAATGGTGTGATGTAGAGAATTGCGAGTGGATCCCACTCTTCGACTTTACATCGATGAAGCAGTGGTAATACAGCGGCGAGTGTTTTTCCAGAACCAGTGGGCGCAATCAGAAGTCTGTTCTTTCCTATCGAGAGATCTGGCAGAGCAGCCTCTTGAATAGGGGTGGGATTCCAACCTCGCTCTTTGATGAACGATTGCAGTTGCGGATGCAATTGGGAAAATACATTTGACATACTCTCCCCCTCCCCGTAGAGAGTGGTGATTGGGCTTCCTTCTTGAGGATTTGTAGTTGGTTAGAGAACGTCAGTCCTCGTAATCGTCGTACTCGTCGTCATCGTCATACTCATCATCGTCATCTTCCCAGTCTTCGTCATCTTCTGCGAATGCCCCGTCTCCAAGATCAACAGCGGTTCGAGATGCGACTGATGCAACAACAATCAGGATCAAGATCGTCGACATACCAAAAATCCAGGCAAGAGGTTGCTCACGTGGTGAGTCAAGCCAGCCCAGATATTCTCCGTATGCAATGTTGATATCATGCTCTGCAGTGTTGTCGTTATCGTTTACTTCAACCAAGATATTTCCATAATCGACTTCTACACGTACACGGTCGACATCTTCAACTTCCCAGTCGACGGTGATTGGAATGACTTCGCCTTCACCAATTCCAATAATGGTCTTGACGTCGAATGGAGTTGTATCATCACCCGCGAAGAAGGCAACCTTGAATTGTGAATCTGTTGCACCGCCGTTGTTGACAACAGTGCCTGTAATCTCAACAGAAGAACCTGGAGAAACGTGATCGTCGGAAACTTCGATCGACTTGACTCTTAATTCAGGGCCAACGGCTCCGAGTCGAACCCACTGGCGCTCAAAGTCTGTATCATCAAAGGCAAGTTCAGGAATTGGACTTGCTTCAGAGTTGGATACGAGTGGGAACTGATTACCAGCAGCATCCCATCCAGTCATGTAGAAGCCCACGAAATCACCTGCTTGTGGAGTAATTGTTCCTCCAGCAGTAATGTCAACTTCACCTGTCCAATAAACGACTTGATCCACTTGTTGCATTCCGAGAACAGCAGATCCTGCGCCGATGGTAACGGTTCGAGTTTGGTCACGCATGACCCAATGAATCATCTGTTCAGATCCAGTCAAATCCGCATCTTCAGAACCTTGGAATTCCACATAGATAGAGGATAGGTCGTTTGATGAAGAAACATCGATAACATTCAATGGAGCCATTCGTCGGACAACTCGAGGAGCTGCATCGTCAACAATTACGCGAAGCGTTGTTGAAACCAATGTCCCAGTCATGTCTTCTCCACGGCCTGGGATGTTCGTAATTGAAATCAGACATGTACGAGAAGGTGAAGATTGCAAGGTCTTAGCAGAGTCAAGTGGTACTTCAATCAAGTATTCTCCATCGTCGGTTAGAGAACCATCGCTCCACAACTTTTCACCATCGAAGACTTCGACCAAGATACCAACGTTTCGAGGTGCTGGTACATTGC
>JAKMFY010000205.1 GCA_022425185.1 Candidatus Poseidoniaceae archaeon
TCATTTGGGGTGAGGCTATCGAGTGCAGCAAAAGAGGCAGCAGCTTGCTCTGCTGGGGATTGATTTGAGATCTCGGGAACCTTCTTTTTAGCAGGTGGTGGACTTTTCTTTGTTGATGATGTACTTGCAGAAGAAGAAACGTTCGTTGGACCCTTTTTCTTTTCTTGTGGTGCCTCAGGGACTTCTGCCTCCTGGATTTCTTCTTGGGCTGGAATTATTCTTCGTTGACGAAGGAGCAAAACAATTCCGAGAATAATAACAAATACGCCGGAAGCAGAACCTATAATGACAAGAGAAGAGAATCCCTCCTCTGATGATGAATAGCCTTTATTCCAAATGTTATTCTCTTCATTTAACTCAGCAATAGAATCACTTGAATCGATAAGAACTTCAAGATTCCAATTTGATTCTGGAGTTGTGAATTTTGCTCGCATTGTTGTAGATTCAGAGGTATCGAGGCCATCAAATTGTTTCAAAGCCACAAGTTCATTTCCCTGTTCGTTGATTACGAAAACACTGACGTTGAACGAGTCAGTGATTCGCTCTCCTGAATTAAACAATTGAATTGTAGCAGTAACGTCCTCTCCCTCGATGAAATCAGCATCAAAGGATACTTTCGTAACTTGCAAATCAGGACCTTCTGAAGTCAGCGGGAGTGAAATCCAAGGGGTTTCTTCAGAATTGGAACTTTGGGCAATCAACTGCCAACCAGCATCATCAGAACCCATTGCCCAGCAATTTAATGTGGCTTGCGAACCGAGATTTGCAGGTTGCCCAGATTCTGAGAAATTGAATCTGAACGAAAAGAGGGTTCTTCCATCGAAGACACTGATTGGTTCTCGTGTCATCACAATTGGCTCCCAGTTCACGGTAGTTGACCGTATCTGACAAGTTACAGATAAATTTCCTGACCAAAGTTGTGGCTCCTCAATGTTTGCACCAATTTCGACATTATTGAGATGATATCTTGAAACTGGATTAAGTGTGGTATCGAGCAGGAGTGGAGCATCACCATCAATCGTGATATCTGGGAAATTGAGAGTTAGGAATTTATCGACTTCAATAGGATCCCACAATTCAAGTGTAGCATCGTATATATTTCCACTTGATTCAGGAACTTGGAAGGTTGTTGTAAAGGCTCCATTTTCAACTTGGATTGATTTCCCCCCTGTCCATGATGATACCTGGAACATACCATCCCATCGTAAAGCAATGGAACCTGTGTATGGTTCATTGGTATTGGAATGATATACAGTTCCTTGAATTTCAATAAAATCATTTGCTACAAGGATAGAATCTGAAGTAATACTTTCCCCTGTTGAAGCCCCAGTAATATCTTTTATAGAATTAATTGTAATGTCAATATTGCGATCAAAAGTCCAAGCCGAGTTCTCATTATGGAACATGAATCCATCTGTATCATAGGTTCGAATTTCGAGAAGTCCAACATTTATCCCGTTTGAAGTGAGATCCCACATGACCTCAAAGTCGAATTGAATATGGAGTTCATCCCCTATAATTGTCCCAATACATGCGTCTGTAATCGCAAGTCTTGCATCAATAGCTGAACAGCCTTCGTTTATTCTAAACAGGATTCCAAGGTCATCGTCACCTCCAAGAGAAAGGCGTATTGTATTCAAATCACTTAATCCGTTCCCATCTTGAACCACGACGTTCCATCCTGCATATTGTGTGGGTTGCAGAAGTTGCGGAATGCCGCTTTCGGTTGGATATCGTTCTTCCACCGACACGATATCCGCCTTGGTTGGTAAACGACTTGTCCAATACAAGTGGCCTTGTCCAGTACCGTCTGTTTCGATTGAACGTCCATCCTTGTCGGTTCCTTCCAGATAAATCTGAATTGCATCTCCTTCTTGATTTCCGGATTCATTGAGATTGAAGGTGAATTGCCAAGCGGTCCCTATGTTAATGACATTGTTTGGAACACTAATGCGTTCACTTGGTTCTGAAAGACCATTCAAGTTTGAATCATGAACACCTTTCATCCATACCATGATTTCTATTCCATCTTCGTTGAACCCAGATATGTCGTAAACGTTTATTTCGATACTACGGTTTTGTTCAATATTGAGGTAAGAATCAGGAATCGGTGATGTTGTTGCAAGAATCGGAGCAAAGGAATCTAAGGTAAATGAGGATACTTGAGAATCGGTCTGCAGGGTTATAGCATCAATTGTTTGGGCATCAATTGTTATGTAAGCAGTTCCTGATATGTTGGATGGAAGGGCAGTTATGAATTCTGTGGGTTGATTGCTGTTGAGATTTACATACGATGTGGAGGTATTGTACCAAGCGATTGGTTGGTTCACATCACCGGGTGTTTCTCCAGCGATGTCGACATTGACTCGAACCTTGATGTTGTTTGACAACGGACGAAGTCCACTGGTCGTATATCCGTGATCAACGGATACGGTAAGTGTCGACCCTCCGGTGATGACTTCATTAGCCTCGATTGACTGATCTCCTTGAGTTGAAAAATTCGAGGTTATTTCATTGATGTATACCGAAACAGTACGGTCAATATCGACAGGTACTGGATGTGTGTAAGTTGAGGTTGCAACACCTTCTGTAGATGTGCGAATGAGGACTTTGTCAGAATCCATGTCATTGAAGGACAGAGCCCAGTTAACTGTTTGAACACCATTGGTCGGTGTCATCATCGTTATTGCATTGGTTTTCAACAAACCGTCCGTGTCACTTACATCTGTAATTGATCCATCAGAGGATAATCGAATGGTTGTCCATTCAGCATTTGGATAAAAGAAACCTTCCGCAGTTGCTTTTATCATTGCAAATTCAAACACAGCAGGTGATGTGAGTTGGTCTTCCATGGCCGAGTGATACGTTGAAAACGTCAGTTGCGGAGCATTTGGTTGAATCGCAACTGGGTTATTTAGAGCAAATGCCGCCTCCTCTGCCTCCCATTTTATTGAATCTAAATCGGGTATAATCCAATCCTGGACTTCTTCAGTGAACATCTGTATTCTGTATTCCATGAGTCCATTATCGCTTGCAGCAATTGCTGAAAGTGAATGGTTTCCAATACCGAGAAGCGCGAGGTTTGAAGGATTGCTCGTGTCGACTGGTTTCCATGTTTCACTCGCCAGCCCTGATTCTGAGTTGGAAATTCTATACTGAAGCCCTAACGTTGTACCAACTGGCTCAGTTCCTGTTAAACTCATCCACATGAGTGAGCCTGAACCATGTTCAGTGCTTGACAGGACGTTAACTGGAGATGAGATCCAACCTGTGTGATTGTTAATTCTGGGAGCGATTTCACTTTCATCCAAATAGACAATGCCCCACGAGGAGAAATAGGGTGATCCTGAGATGTCGCCTCCAGCAAAGACAGTTAATCCATCCACATCAATAGCGGCTAAATCGAACACGCCGATTGAAAGGTCATCATGACGACGCCATTCATTAGATTCAGGAACATATCCCCATGTTTCCTTTGATTTCGCATTCTTATCATGGCCACCGATGAGCACGATCTCGTCGTTATGAACAGAGGATGCCATTCCAAACATATGGAAAGACATATTCGGAAGATTCGTCCATGTATCAGTTGCTGGAT
Source organism: Candidatus Poseidoniaceae archaeon (assembly GCA_022425185.1). Lineage (GTDB taxonomy): Archaea > Thermoplasmatota > Poseidoniia > Poseidoniales > Poseidoniaceae > MGIIa-L2. The sequence goes on from JAKMFY010000205.1 coordinate 3,599, forward strand.
CATAGACTTCGGATGTATTGTGGACAGGTTGTTCTGCCCATGAATAGGGTCCTTCTAAACCACCAATAGCGTAGAGCTTTCCGTGGTATTCTACCAATGGGAAAGCAAATCGCTTGTAAGACATATTCGCCAGTTCAGTCCATGTTCCGGTAAGAGTATCGTATTCCAGTAATCGGTCTGTCGCATCATTAGCTGATGCGTTTTGTACACCGCCTGCAATGTAGATTTTCGACCCAATTGCAGCCATTCCAAAATTACCCACTTCTTTCGTTGCAGGCATTGCAGGTGGTGTTGTACTCCATGAATCCGTTAAGATGTCATAGACTTGCATCTGTCCAGTTGATTTCTGTGCAGGACTTGAACCAGGGTACCAATCTCCGATAGCGTACACCTTGTCGTTAACTTGTACACATTCGTGATATTGTTGGCTGTTGGGCATACTGGATGATGAGAGGCTCCATGTTTCTGTTGAAATATTAAAAACCTCAATCAAATTCGTAGCAGCCTCATCGTTTTGTTGCTGAGGGTCAGGATCTGTTCTTCCTCCCATCAGATAAACCAGATCATTCGTTGTATCGTGTGCCATGCAACCATGTGCTCTGGTAATCAGAAGACCTCCTCCAGTCGTAGGGGACCACGTTACCTCAGGGCGAACAAGTTCTAGTTCAGAGATACTTGCGTTACGTGCTACTTTGTTGAGAAGAAATCCAGGGTCAGTAAACGTGGTTTCTTCGCCATTAGCAGGCTGTATTTGTGAGTTCTCTGATCCGAACAACGAGGGGTTTGGTTGGATTGTTCCGAGCAGGATAAATCCCGTTATGATGAAATGAAGTACAATCTTACCTTTCCTCATAGTACCTCTGTGTTTCATCACATTCTTGAGCATTGCCAGTGTTTGGACAGACCCGTGTATTGTGAAAGTTCATATCTACTGAGCGAGTGCAACTCTCGATTGGTGTATGGCAAAAGACTACGTTGCACGCGACCCTCGTACAGGGCTTCCCATTGCTACAGGGCGTCAGCGACGTAAGAAGGACACCAAAAAACAGGTTACTGGTCCTTGGCAGGAATGTTCGAGAAAAGATATTCTTGCACTTGCAAATGGAGAAATTCCACAACTTCAGGTTGATTGGGGTGGCCGTCGATACATGCTGCCTCGAGAAGATGGCATCAGAGGTCTTGGCAGGTTGAAGGGTGTTTGGGCTGATAGGGCCCACGCTTGCCTTCTCAAAGCACTGGAGTCTGATGAACCAAGCATACGAATCGCAGCACTCGAAGTTCTTCCTGTAGTCGGCGAACAACGTTCTGATGAATTGTTTGATTGGCTTTCCGTTTTGCTTGATGATGACGATGAAACTGTACAAAGAGCAGCGAGTCAATGTCTTGAAGATTCAGCACCAACGTTTCCCTCTGGTATCGATAGTTCACTCGCACAAGAACTTCGCTCACCGCTTCAGGTTCGAAGCGATCCTGCCTGGAGAGGTCTGAAGGGCCTTACTGAAACATGGCCTGAAGTTGCATGTGATCACATTGATGAGTTACTTCTGGTCGATGATGTCGTACTTAGAAGAAAAGCCTCAAAATTGCTGCGAAATATTGTTCAGAGAGCTGGAGCCATGGGCTGGGACCTGATCTCATGGGCCCTCAATGACGCTGATCCTGATGTTCGCAGAAATGCTTCTGGAACTCTTGCATCATTGTCCAAGAAAGAACCTCGTATTGCCATTATGCTCACTGAACGAGCAATCCTTGATGCTGATGCGAAAGTTCGTAACAATGCGTTGAGAGCAATTCGTTCCATGGATACTGATGACTCCCGTGCACGTACCTTGATTATGAATGGTACTCGTCATGCCAATGTCGATGTTCGTCGTTCATGTATTGAGATGCTCCCAATGCTTCTCGTGGAAGACAAGTTGCGACTTATCGCTACAGAGTTGCTTCAAACTGAAACTGATGATGGCCTCAAGAAGATGCTTAATGAATACACCTTTGATGCTTCAATCGAGGGGACTGAAGCCCAGAAAAATACCTTCCTTGCTCCTGCATTACCAGTCCCTGCCTTGGAACGGGAATTTGCCCATGCTCAAGGACAAGCTGTTGGCTTAGAATCTGCGCCCTTAGATCTCCCCCCTCAACTCGAATCAAAGGATGATTTGTCTCAAGACCCATAACGACATGGTTATGAGGGGGTGTTGAGTCGGTTGGCCATCGAGGTCATCACATGATGGACGACAAAGAATTACAATTCGACAGACTTTGGGAAGGAATCACGCCAAAAGGAGTGAACCGTACTAAGGCTCTTAAATTTCGACAATACATCCTAGAGCACGTTCGACAAATGCGTCGACCACTCAACCGTGACAACGCTAAGAAGTACTGGTTGGGTATTCTCCAGGCAGAAAAGAAAGAGCGCGAGAACTTTTGAAGTGTAGTTGGGGCCACCTCCGTTTCGGTGGCCTGAACCGAATGAAACGGAAGGAGCAACATGTTTACCAAAACGAGATTCGATTCGCTCGACTTACCCGAGCATCTCATGAGTGCAATTACTGCAATGGGATGGGAATGTCTAACTGAAGTTCAACGAGATACCATTCCGTTGGCCAGAAGTGGCCGTGATGTCATCGGTCAAGCACGAACAGGTTCAGGAAAGACCGCAGCTTTTGGTTTGCCAATCTTGGAATCTTGTGATGCAACGGGTACACTTCAATCACTGCTCTTAGCTCCAACTCGTGAACTCGCACAACAAGTGGCGGAAGAAATGACGCAACTTCAAGGAAATTCTGGTTTGAAGATCATGACCGTATATGGTGGTACTGATCTTGAAAAGCAAGCACGTGGACTTGATGACGGTGTTGACATCATCGTTGGAACTCCTGGACGTGTCATGGATATGAGTCAGCGTGGCCATATCGATCTATCCATGGTTCAGATGTTTTGTCTCGATGAAGCAGATCGTATGCTCGATATGGGATTCCTACCGGACATCATGTGGATTCTCGAACGTACAACTTCTCGGAAGCAAACCTTACTTTTCTCAGCAACATTCCCACAAGAAATTCTTGATGCAGCAAATGAGTTCATGAACGCCCCTGAGTTCGTTATGACCAATCAAGAAGAGTTGGACGTACCTCCGATTGATTTGTTCAACATCTCTATCGGCCGTACCAACAAACTCTGGGCACTTGGACGTTTACTCGTTCGAATGGGAGATGATGACCAAAGTATCGTCTTTTGCAACACAAAACGTATGGTTGACTTGGCTGTTCAACGTTTGAAGAAGCATCGTTTCGATGTTGCGAGTCTTCATGGTGATTTGAATCAAAACCAAAGAGAGCGAATTATCGACTCATTCCGAAGAGGTGAGATAAGGACTGTTATCGCTACAGATGTCGCTGCCCGTGGTATCGATATTGACGGAATTACACTTGTTGTCAACTATGACGTTCCTTCTGATATTGATTCCTTCATCCATCGTATTGGTCGAACTGGTCGAATTGGTCGTCATGGAGAAGCATGGAGTCTTGTGTCAAAGGATGACGCACCCCAGATGAACAAAATCATTGCAACTTACAATCTCCATATCCTCGATTCTGAAGCACCTGACCTTCCAGATGGTGTAGACAGAGATCCCGTCAAGAAGCAAGATGATTACGGTGAAACTGCAGATGTGTATGGATTTGTTTCAATCAAGATTCATTCAACTCGCGAGGAACTCGGTTCCCCTCGGACCATAGCAACATGGTTTGAGAAACATATTCGATGTGACTCACTTGCAATCGGCGATGTTAGCTACGGCGATGATTCAACAGTCGTTTCCATCCACAGCAGCAAACTAGGTTTGGCTATGAAGGCCCTTAACGTTCATCCTATGGGTGACGCAATCGTTCAAGCATCAGTTCTTTGATTATTCTTCTTCTGAAGAATTTGAACGACTTCTCCATGAGCCTTTTGGCTTTTCTTTAGATTTCTTTTCAACTGCTTCAGTAGGTTCTTCCACTACTTTTGTAGGACGTTCCGGCCATTCGCCAGAATCATCTTTCCGCTCGATTTCATACAAGCCTGCTGTTCCAAGGACCAATCCCAGAACGGCAAAGGACCATGCTCCTTGTATCGCATTGTCCCAATTGGCTTGAGCTTCGATACAAACTCCAGTCGTGAGTTCACTAAACTCGCAATAATCGATTACTTCTTTTGCACTTGTAGCATCAGGGTTGGCATTGATCCACATCCAAGAAATCAGGAAAAACGCAACCATTGTAATGATCAATCCATAGTGCAATTTGGACCACCGTCTCCTAAAGATGATTCTCCACTGGTCTTTCTTTTCTTGGCTAGCTTGGAGCGTTCGTGAAC
>JAKMFY010000230.1 GCA_022425185.1 Candidatus Poseidoniaceae archaeon
GGTCTGATTTGTCTACTTATTCAGGAGGATTAGGAGTTCTTGCAGGAGACCATGTCAAATCAGCTGCTGATGCGGAAATTCCTCTTGTCGGCGTGACACTATTGTACAGAGAAGGATACAGCAGACAACATCTTGATTCAGATGGGATACAATCTGAGACCTATCCAGTACTTGACCCAAGTGAATTCCTCGAGTCAACTAACATCACGATTCAACTTCCACTCGATAATCAAACGATCTATGCACGCGTTTGGTGTGCGAATGTTGTTGGTCAAACAGGTCACAAGGTTCCAGTTTACTTCCTCGACACAACACATGAACTTAATTCACAATATCACCAAGAGATCGGACAACGATTGTATGGTGGAGATGATGATACTCGAATACGTCAAGAATACCTCCTTGGCGTTGGTGGAATACAACTCTTCGACCATCTTCAAATGGAACTGAAAGGAATTCATCTCAATGAAGGCCATTGTACCTTTGCTATGCTTGAACTTCTTTCTAGAGGATGGTCAAGAGAAGAACTTACCGAAAAGAGTCTTTTCACAACACACACACCCGTTCCTGCAGGACACGATCGCTTCGAATGGTCGCTTGTGAAGGAGATTATGGGCGATAAATTACCAGATGATGCACAAGAACTTGTTCGTAACGCAGGTGATTCCGAAGGTGGAAATAGATGCTCAATGTCCCATTTAGCAGTTGCATTAAGCACTTCTGTGAATGCTGTTTCAATACTCAATGCCGAGGTTGCTCAAACCATGTTTTCTGAAAAGAAGATCACTCCAATCACAAATGGAGTACATCATCCGACATGGACTTCAACCACAATGACGAAACTTTTTGATGAACATCTCCCTGGGTGGAAAGCAAATCCGAATCAATTGAAGGAGGCTCAAAAGATTCCAACCGAAGCCATCAAGCAAGCAAGAAATGAAAATCGTAAGCACCTTCGAGACCTTGTTAGAAATGAAACAGGAGTCGAATTTGAAGAACATAGGCTCACCATTGGATTCGCCCGAAGGTTTGCAACATACAAACGTGCAAATCTCGTCTTCCATGACCTTGAGAAATTACGAGAGATTGGTGCAGGCAAAATTCAATTCGTATTCTCTGGAAAGGCACATCCAAAAGACGAGGGAGGAAAGCAACTCATTCGGGACATTTTTTCTTCAGCAAAGACTGTACAGGAAGAAATACCAGTGGCATTCCTTGAGAACTATAGCATGGCTACAGGACTTGCATTGACAAGTGGGGTTGATATTTGGTTAAACAATCCAATCAGACCTCTTGAGGCATCGGGTACATCAGGAATGAAAGCAGCTATGAACGGCGTTCCAAACTGCTCAATCCTTGATGGCTGGTGGCCTGAGGCCTGTAGGCATGGGATTAATGGATGGGCGATCGGTAATGCCGAAGATGATCGGAATGATCCGAGAGATGCAGCAAATATCTATTCAACTCTTCAGAACGATGTCCTACCTTCTTGGGAACGTAAGGATGAAACATGGGCAAATATCATGAGAGAAAGTATTGCTTCATCAGCAAGATTTACAGGACGAAGAATGATTGAGGATTATCTTCACTTTTACGAGAAGTTCAATTAAGAACCTGATTTTCCCGTCCTAACATAGATGACGATTGCACCTATGACAGAAAGAATAAGTATGATTCTAATGTATTCAAATAAGGTATTCGAATCAGAAGTTGTCGAAAGCCCATCACTCGGCGTAATCGTTTCAAAATCACAAGAGCCATCATCGACTGTTGCTTCAGAATTATAATTCAAAGCCTCAACATCTAAGCATCCTGATATGTCAGTTGTTGATGAATTTGTTTCTGATTCAAACTCACATGAGTCGTTGGATAACGTTGCATTTGGATTGTAATTTAATGCGGTTGAATCTATGCAACCGGGTATCGAAGAGTTCGTATCCGTAACATTCGATTGAGTTCCATTCGTATCATCCTCATATTGACAAGAGTTATCATCAACTGTTGCAAGAGGATCATAATTCAACGCTTCACTGTCGAGACAGCCATAAATGGGTTCAGTTTCATTGACAGTTTCATTCACTGAAAAATTCACTTCTACAATCGTTATTGAATTTGGAGGTATGTTCAGAATCGAATTTCCATAAACAGATTCACCAAAACGAACACGATCATTTTGACTAAATCCATCCCAATTCCATTCAGATCCTCGATTGAGAATAATATTCATGGTCTCATCCTCATGTGTCATTGCGTATACCAATCGATCTGCTTCTGCATAAACTGTTGAATAAACACCACGCCGAAGAGCAACGGATTCTTGTCTTAATTGACCAATATCCTGTATCGCTTCAAAGAGATTATTTTCAAGAGTTGACCACGTTGAAGAATTACGATACATGTGGCGATTATCTGGATCTGCACCTCCGTATTCTCCGTATTCATCTCCATAGTAGAGTAAGGGTGCTCCTGGTGTTGTAAGCAGCCATCCATAAGCTTGGAGAGAGACATTGTATGCATCAGAATCTCCTGGCTGACCAGGTAGTCCATCCTCAAACCATTGGTGATATGCGTCACTTGTTCCGGTATCGGCACGACTTGCAAGTCGTGGAACATCATGGCTGCCAACATATGGCACCATCACTGAGCCTGGTGTGTACTGATCTTGACTTCTATTTGTCCAATAATCAAGGTGTTGATAATCTTCACTTCCTTGTACAAATACACTATCGACAACTGCATGATAGAGTACGAA
>JAKMFY010000263.1 GCA_022425185.1 Candidatus Poseidoniaceae archaeon
TAATGCTACCAAAGTAGTCCTTTGAACATAGCCCTGTAGCCATGTTCTCCAACCGTTGCAATGGATACACAAGCTCTGAAGCGCACAGATAAAATGTAAATTCCAATTGAAAAATCTCTAAAATTGGATTTTCAAGCCCAGGCATATGGATCAATAATCTACTCTGCTCGTCGAGTTCAATTCTAATTGAAAACGCAATCTCTCAGAAATCAAAACCCTATACAATTTGAAAATTATACGACATTCATTTTTGAAAATATTTTGTATTCCCCAATATAGATTATATGCAAAAATAAGTAAATTTCAATTGAAAAGTTAATTTTTGTTGTCGAAGAGTATATATGTCGTCTCGGGGGAAGGCCTTCTAACCGGGCATGACCCGAGGAGATGGGAAAAAATGGCAGACAAAGAATACAACATCCAGGAATTAGTACACCGGGATGTATATGTGAACGACAAAAAAGTAGGAACGATTGTTGGTGAACGACATCACCCAAACGAGGCACGCGTCCAATCGATGCGGATCCAAGTGGAGTCAGATGTTGCTGACGAATACATGAGAAAACCTGCAGAACTAGCACCGCTACCAAAGGAATTGGTCCACAGCATCCAAACGGATGGCACTGTGAAACTTTCCAAGTCGATGCGAGAACTCCAACGACGTTGGAGGAACACAATCCGAATTGACGAGAAGCTTTACGCACCTGACGAAATGTTGGATCGAGCAGTTCTAGACAACCAAGGCCGTGAAGTCGGTGTAATCATCGGCATGGTCAAAGTCAAGCGAACCTACAAGGGATTCATCGTACGAACCCGACTACACGCTCAAAAGCAGTATGGAATCGAAGGAGAAATCCGAATTCCACTCACGGCGTTCGCTCGAACTCGTGAGCGCCTCGACGAGATTGTTCTCTCACGAACATTCGATCGTGTCTTGCAGTTGCCTTCTTACATTGCAATTAACGATCCGGATTTCGACGAAGAGTGATTTCAAAACGACCGTCATTCTTATGACAGGGTTGTAGGTCGCAGGCTTGCCCTTGCGCGGGTGGCTTAGTCGGTTAGAGCACCCGGCTGATAACCGGGAGGTCGCAGGTTCAAGTCCTGCCTCGCGCACCAACCCTCATCTTTTGGCTGTCGAAAGACTCGCAAAGCACATGAACGGGCGGCGTTCAGCACGTATTGAGGGAAAGCCATGGTCGTTGTCTCGGGAAGTAATGCACAACAGGTAGCAAAACAACTTGCACTTGCACTGAATTGGGATCATGTACAACTCGAAGCTCGACGGTTTCCTGATACTGAAGGATATATCCGAATTCCCGAAGAACAAATCGAAGCAATTCGCAAGGAACCTGTCGTTGTTGTATCGAACACATTTCCAGATGCTGGTATTGTTGAAACTCTTCTGATGCTCAAAGCAATTTCAGACGTTCGAAAAGGTTCCTTGGAAAACCTTCGAGGAATAGAACCTCAAAGAATGGAGAATATCGGCCCCGGGGTATACCTTGCGGTACCATATTTCGGATATTCTCGACAAGACAAGCGTTTCAAGCCTGGAGAAGTCATCTCAGCACGAGCGATTGCAGATATGCTCGCAACACAGTGTGATGGCTTGACGGTACTCGATTTACACGCCCCACAGGTCCTTGAAAATCTCGAAATTCCAGTAGCATTTACGTCCGCAATGCCAGAATTAGCTAACCATCTTCAATCTGAAGTCAAGCCAGATTTCATTCTCTCTCCTGACAAAGGTGCAATCGATCGTGCAAGTCAAGTTGCACAATTGATCGATTGTGAATTCTCCTATCTGGAGAAAACTCGAATTGATGCACATACAATTATCCACAAGGCGAAAGATTTGGATGTTCAAGGAAAAGTTGTGGCGATCGTCGATGATATGATTGCAACTGGTGGAACCATCTGTCGCGCTGCTGATGCATTGAGAAGTCAAGGTGCCACAGAAGTTCACGCCGCTTGTTCGCACGGCCTCTTCACCGGAGGAGCAATTCGAAGGCTGACGCAATTTGTCGATGGCGTTCACGCTACAGGCAGTTTAGCAAATCCACGCTCAGTCATCGATGCTGGTGAAGCATTAGCCCGTGGGGTTCGAGAACTTCTCAACAACTGACCGCTTTACTGTGTTCAATTTCTCGTCCAATGCGTTTATATGGACGAGTTACAGCGGAAGGATTACCACACGAGGTAATACCAATGAGTGTACATGTAAGATTTGAAACCCCAAGCGACGTCGCCGATAAGATTTATGAGCTCATCAGAGCAAATTCCGGCGGCCGAATTAAGAAAGGAAGCAACGAAGTAACCAAGTCCGCAGAACGCGGTACTGCACAGTTCGTCATCCTTGCAGAAGACGTTAACCCACCAGAACTTCTGGCTCACATTCCTTTGATTTGTGAAGAAAAAGGGATCCCATACGGATACGTTCCTTCCCAAGAATTCCTTGCAAAAGAAACAGGACTTCCAAACGGTGTCAAGACTGCTTCCATCGCTCTTATGGAAATTCCAAAGAGCAACACAGAAGCCTTCAACGCCGTTCTTGAAACCATTAACGGACTGAAGAACTGAAATCTGAGGTGAAATAAATGAGTGACGAAACAGTAAGCGGATGGCCTGCTGAAGTTGTTGAGATTGTCGGCCGAACTGGTATGACAGGCGAAGCAACTCAGGTCAAAGTCCGTGTTAACGACGCACCTAACCCACGAGACGTTGGTCGAATTATCACACGAAACGTGATTGGACCTGTTCGAATGGGAGACATCCTAATGCTCCGAGATACGGGAAGAGAAGCCCGTAAGCTAAACGCACGGTGATTATCATGCCAGAACGAAGAGTTTGCACATTCTCCGGAGAAGAAATTGAACCAGGTACAGGAACTATGTTTGTCCGCAAGGACGGGAGCATCCTCTGGTTCAAGAACAGCAAGGCCCGCAAGAACATGGTCAAGTTGTCCAGAAATTCACGTAAGGTGAAGTGGACACGCCATTTCGTTCGTGGCGGAATTCGCTGATCTTATTCGGTGAACTGATAAAGGGGCCCTTGGTGGCTCAGGCTGGTGAAGAACATGGAAACAACCTACATTATGGTAAAACCTGATGGCGTACAACGAGGATTAGTCGGCGAAATTATTGGCCGTTTTGAACGAAAGGGTCTCAAATTAGTTGGACTCAAATCCATGGTACCGAGCGAAGAAATTGCTCGTACACACTATGATGTCCACAAGGAACGCCCATTTTTCCCTGGACTAATCAAATTCGTAACTTCTGGACCTGTTGTCTGTATGGCATGGGAAGGTCGTGATGCAATTTCAGTTGCTCGCAAACTCATTGGTTCAACCAATGGTCGAGAAGCTGAACCTGGTACAATCCGTGGAGACTTCGGAATGGACATGGGTTACAACATGATTCACGGATCAGATGCTCCTGAAACTGCAGAATTCGAACTTGGACTTTGGTTCCCTGAAGGACTCATGGATTGGAATAACACCATGGGTACTTGGGTTTACGAGTAAGGTTCATCCATCCTCCACGAGGAGGTCGTGCTATGGAGGAGACAGAAGATATCGCTGAAGAGCCGGTGGCTCGTGGCGAAAATCGTCAACCGATTGTTTCTGTTCTCGGTCACGTTGATCACGGAAAAACGAGCGTTCTCGACTTGGTTCGTTCCCTCGGAAGTGAGCGACAAGCCAGTGTCATGGATCGTGAGGCAGGCGGAATCACACAACACATCGGTGCGACCGAAGTTCCGGCAAAGATTCTCAATGAAACATGTGCTGAGTTAATGCAAGGCCGTCCGTTCAAATCACCTGGTTTACTTTTCATCGACACACCAGGCCACCATTCTTTTGCTTCACTTCGCAATCGTGGTGGTGCTCTTGCAGATATCGCCATCCTTGTGGTTGATATCATGGAAGGATTACAACCTCAAACGATTGAATCCATCAATATTCTCAAACAAACAAAAACTCCGTTCGTTATTGCTGGAAATAAGATTGACAGAATTCATGGATGGAGATGTAAGAAAGATCGATCCTTCCTCGCATCGTTGGCAGACCAGCGACAAGATGTTGTGGATTTGTTCCAACAACGTTTCTGGAAACTTGTTGGCCAAGTTTCAGAGCATGGAATTAACCTTGAACGATACGACCAAATCAAAGATTTCAAGCAATCGTTCCCTCTTGTTCCAATGTCTGCTAAAGAAGGTGAAGGATTGCAAGACCTACTCACCGTTACCGTGGGTTTGGCAGAACGTTTCCTCGAAGATCGTCTTACCGATACACTCGGGCCTGCCGAAGGAACGATTCTCGAAATGAAGGATGAAATTGGAATGGGGAAAACAATCGATGTCATTCTTCATCGCGGTTCGCTTAGTGTAACCAATACCATAACTGTCGTCAGTGCAGACGGTCCATTCGATGTTCGCATCAAGGGACTAAAACGTGCTCGAGGAATGTCGGAGATGCGAGATGCTGGTGACCGATGGGAATCTGTCGATACGATTGATGCCGCTGCAGGTGTCAAAATTATTGCCCAGGGACTTGAAAAGGCTCTGGCAGGAACGACCATTCGACTCTCGAGTGAAGAAGCATGGGAAGAAGCTCGAAAAGAAACCCAAGTTTCTGTTGAACTCGATGAAGAAGGAATCGTCATCAAAGCCGATACCATTGGTGGATTGGAAGCACTTGCATTTGAACTCAAGAAGATTGAGGTCCCTATCCGAAGAGCCACCGTTGGTCCTGTTAACAAAAGGGATCTCATGACTGCGGAGGCAGCAAGCAGTCCATTGAATCAAATTATTCTCGGTTTCTCGATTGAGCCAAACAATGAAGTTCGTGCTCTTGTCAATCAAGGCGATGAAAGCGTTACTTGGATTGGTGGGGACATCATTTACCATATCATTGACCAATTTGAAGAATGGAAGGAAGAGAGAAAGAAAGCAATTGATGCTGCAACTCGGGAGAACCTCATCTATCCTGGAAAACTTCTCTATCTAGAAAACCATACATTCCGTAACAAAGGACCTGCAATTGTTGGTATGCGAGTTCTAGGCGGTCGAGTTCACCTTGGACAGCGATTGATGAAGGT
>JAKMFY010000284.1 GCA_022425185.1 Candidatus Poseidoniaceae archaeon
GTTGGTACGATAAGTATCTCGCCAACATGCGATAAATCCATTCTCGGTTCTACAACAAATTGAACGATTTCGTCTTTTCCTTGTTCGGTTGATTCCAGTACCTCGTCTCGAGCATCCGGAGTTAGAATAAGATCATAAGAACCGGAGACAGGTGCGGTAAAGGTCGTGTTAACCCACGCATATTCACTAGCATTTATTGCTGGAGTTTGAAGTTCTACATCTGCAATAGAACCTGGATAATTGATACCAAGATACGATGCTTGAGCATCAACTGAGCCTATATTCGCTACCTTAGCACTCAATGAAATTATGTCGCCAGAGTGAATATCAGCACTGGGGGTGAGAATTGTTTCCATTACTCTGAGGTTCGGCAATCCCAGTACAGTGAAGGAATGATAGAACTCGACTGCGGTTTGTCCATCGTACGAATATGAAACCCAGAGTTTGTTTTCACCTTCGACAAGATTGTCCCACTGTGCTGTAACAACTTTAATATCGTCCGCTTCGATGTTGACAGTATTAGTAATGAGACGATTATCAGTGGCAATCCCGTTGCTGTAGAATGAATATTCTACATTAAACGCCTTTTCTGAATTCGTATTCTGAAGCGTCAATGAACCTGTAATTGAACCACCTGCAGTAGGGCTTGCAGGCAGGATGCTAAGAGTGGAATCTGAGGATTGAATGCCACCACTATCGTATGAACTAACTGAGGTCGGAACCAATGAAGTCATCATCAGCAATACACAGCAGACTACATACGCCCCTCTTGCCATGCTTTTCCCACGTCATGCAAAGCACTTGAACCCATCTCATAAGAACCCAAAAAGTTGAGTAAAAACCTCCTGCTGGAAGGGGAGATTTGAAGGGAGGTCGCATCTGTAACGAAAGCATGGGAGGCAGAACGGTTGCAATCGGGATCATATCCCTCCTGCTCATTTCCATTTACCCACTTGACATCGACAACGATTTGCATCTCGAAGAAGAGGTGGTAATACACTCCTCATCAGCAGCGAGTATCACCTTCTCAAATGGTCCAATCCAATCCGAATCCGTTACAGGACTGAAGACGGTTTCTTTCAGTATTTCAGGCACCGGAACCATCGATTCAATCTTGGTTGAAATTGCAACGCAAGGAGGATCTTACTCTACACTCACAAACCTCACAGGCACACCTTGGCTGTTTAATTTTGATTCCACCTCGGTAACGAATGGAACATACACAATGCGTGCTACTGGCTGGGATACTGATGTTGACGATTCTACATTAACCACAACAGGAGAGTTCACAATCGATAATCACGTACCTGACATTACTGCATTTACTGTTCTATCTCCAGAAGTTGGGACTGGAACAAGTAGTGCTGACCGAGCATGGTTTAGTATTGCAGAGGCAGGGACCTTAGAATTCCGATACGGTGTTTCTGATGATGATTTCAACAGAGCAACTCTACAAAATGTCCCTGGACCTGGATCACCCTCCACAGATGGACCGTCGAGCCTAACATACGGCTGGGATTGGTCAAGCGGAAGTTTTTCTGAAGGAACTTGGAATCCAAGACTTACTGTTTACGACGATTCGGGATTAAGTAACACCTCAACATTATTCATTGGTATCGACAGAACTGGACCAACCATGTCCTCCATCACAGTAGGAAGCGGATCAACATGGCAATCATCTACTGATGTGGAACTTTCTGGGATTTTGGATGGTGCAAATGATGGAACTGGATCCGGCGTCGAGACAGTTGAACTAAAAATCGATTCTGGAACATGGAATGTTGTCACCACGAATTCACATTCAATTACGCTTGGAGAGGGAAATCATACACTCGAATTGCGAGCAACGGATAAGGTTGGTAACGTCGGAAACACAATTACAGCAACTGTTCAAGTCGACACCAGCATCCCTGAAATGGTGGGTTGGACTGTTGACGCACTTACAACCGACCTTGTCGGACAAGCAAACATTTCTTTCGCAGCTTATGACTTACTCTCAGGCATCGACGAAAATGCAATATCATTGGAATACGGATTTGATCTAAACGGTGTTGGCATGACGCCAGATCTCTCAGGTCAATGGCTTGAAGTTCCAGGTTCCGGCCTTGATAGAGACCTTGCACTAGCAAATTGGGCAACAAAATCTCGTCAGTACCTCATGCTAAGAGCGACTGTTGTTGACGAAGCAGGGAATAGTGAGACGACTGAACCGAGAGCATTCCAGGTCATGCCAGGACTCGATCTCTATTGGAACGTGACTGAAACTGATGTCAACAAACTGGTTGTGCGACCTGGAAATACATTTGGTAACATCACAATCTCTGGTGAAATCCGTTCCAACAAGGCCTATCCCGGATCAGTGGCTGTGATTTTAGAAGCTGCTCCTGCCGATCGTAATGCAGCAACAGAATGGACTGTTATGCAAGCACAAACACTTCTTGCAGGTTCCCTCGGTACTGGTGTAGCATATCTCACATGGAACTACACCGTTCCAAATACAGGGCAATATGACCTGAGAGTACGCATTGACCCTTCAAATCTCATCGATGAAAACAGTGAGATAAACAACGACCATTACATGGTTGTAACAGGTGCTGACGTCTCATCTCCTGGCCTTGTTCCATCGTTTGCTCCTACCATGATTGGACTCCTTTGTGCTGGCTTTGTAGTAGCATGGCTTCAACAGCGGGATTGAAAAACATCGGTTGGTGGGTGGTAATCATGCGACAAGGGCTTCCACGAATTCCAAAGGATAGAATTGCTGTTCTCATCGGTTCAAAAGGTACGACTGCAAAGTCTCTACGAAATGCATCCGGAGCAAAGGAATTTCACATCGATTCTGAAACGGGTGATGTGGAAGTTGTCTGGGGCGAACCAGGCACATACGACCCAATTAAGGCGTTAAAATTCCCTGACGTCATCAAAGCAATCGGTCGTGGAATGGCTCCAATGGCTGCAATTCGTTTACTTGATGATGAGAATTTCTTTGAAATGGTTGATTTGAAAGATTTTGTTGGTAAGCGTTCACATCAACAACGAAGAATACGTGCTCGTATCATTGGAAGCCAAGGAAAAGTTCGTCGTTTGATTGAAAACTTGACCGATGTTGAGATCACAATTTACAAATCAACAGTCGTACTTGTTGGAGACGCTGAGGGAATTGGTCTTGCAAGACAGGCTGTTGAAATGCTTGCTGGTGGCTCAGAACATGGAACAGTACTTTCCTTCCTTGAGCGACGTAGAAAGCGCATGAAATTCGATAATCGTTCATTGGACTCCATCGTTGCTAAAGAATCAAAGGAAGAAACGGCGACTGGTTTCGATGGACTTGTTCCTGGATTAGCCGATGTTACTGAGCGAAGAGGTCGTAGACTACGAGCAAGCCAAGTCGATCCTGAGGATGATGAAGCCGTTGTCGATATGATGGAAATGGCTGAAGATGAGCACATTGTTTGGGAAGAAGAGTGAATCATTCTTCTTCCATTCTATGAACGTGTGATAAATCCATTTCAAGAACATCATACATGGCATCTGCTAAGGTTATGTCAATACCGTTCTTGTTCGCCCATTCAACCAATCGTGTTACGTCTCGTACCAGGAATTCCTTTGCCTTCGGGTGATGTTGGATAACGCCTTGTCCAACATCAATCACGATAGGTCCATGATTATGCCACAAAATGTTGTACGGAGAAAAGTCACCATGAACCAAGTCTGCCTTCTGCCAAGAAACGGCAAGGAACTCCAACATCTCATCGAATACTGGTTGAGGATCTTCGACGCGAACGTCTCGTAATTTAGGAGATGGTTGTGTTTCACTACCAAGATATTCCATGATGAGAATATTCTTTTGGATGGCGATAGGACGAGGTACTGGTAATCCCCAGCGATGTAATCGAGTCAAATTTCGATGCTCTTTTCGCACCCAGATATCGACAAGATCACGATGGCGCCTACGAAGTCCTCCAAAACGAGGATCACCCTCTATGTACTGCATCAAATTCTTGAATACGGCATTTGAGGTATGGAAAATTTTCACTGCAACCGATTGGCCATCATGGTCAGTTCCATGGAATACGTGAGCTTCTTTTCCTCGAGCAATTGGGAAATCCAGTGTATCCAATATTCCTGAGTTCATCATTTTGTAAAGCGACATTAGTGTAAGTCTGTCAAAGACTTGATCGAATGTTCTTCTATCGACCCAATCATAGGAACCGGTGCCCATAGCTCCTTGGATTCGATTTTCAATTTTCTTGAACATACGTTTGTTTCGCTCATCTTTCATCCAATTGAATGAACTGTTCTTTCCTGCGAGATCTTCTACAAACTTGGAAGCATGTTGTTAATCAAAATCAGCATAGGCTTTGTCATATAGGGGCCAA
>JAKMFY010000241.1 GCA_022425185.1 Candidatus Poseidoniaceae archaeon
ATGGTATTGCGATTCTCTTCGTCGCTGTAGCTGCTGAAGCCAGTTATGCAGTATATGCTCCAGATGCTTTGGACGATGGTGGTCAGAGTGATGAAATTGGAATGTACATAATACAAGGAAATTATACCTATCAAGAAATTGCCTCTGGAAGTGAGGAGATTGCGAGCGGAAGCACGATTCAAATCGATGTCAATTACGCAGAAATGAGCGATCCTGCCGTAGGATATCTGTTTACAGCATCCCATTCAGATAACGAGCAGCCTTGTGATCCCAGTGCCTCAACCATTGATGATGAGGTTTCAATAGAGGGAGGAATCAAAGAACAACTCATCTCTCGCTCTGGTACTGAAGAAACAATTGAAGAAGGTTTGATGTGGATAAATACATCCATTATTGGCATGGGCCCTATTGCTATCTCTGAGGCTCAAATTATTCAGGAATTGGCGCCAGGAGATATTGGATACGGTGATTATTCGTTTGATGTAGGAGTTACTGCAAACAGCGATGGAGGTTTCTTCTGCCCAAATAATGATGATAGTGAAATTGTTGATTGGAAAATAGAACTCATCTTCTTGGAATCGTTCACAATTTCTTCTGCTACAAGTTGATTCTTTGCCCTTCTGAACTAACCTTCCAGCCAAGCTGAGTAATTTTTTGATATTCACTGCTGTTCTCTTGAAATGCAGGATTTGTATGATTGAGATGTGTGAAGTAAATCTCTGGATCTTCAATTTTCTTCTCGCCTAATCGCATCAAAGAGTCCTGTATCGTTGGATGCGGAACTACTGACATGTCTCTTCCTTGGAGTTCATCTCCTGACCAAAATGTTCCATCGAGAAGAGCATGAGTAATTGCGAGATTATTCAACCATTCACGAATTGAAGATGCGTTATGTGTTGAAAGTGTTTGGACCCATGAGTCGTGGTCTGGTAAAAACAGAACAGAATGATCTTTACCCCGAATAACGAATGCATGCATATCCGAAAGTTCTGCTCTGTGTGGGACTGCAATCGATTCTATGACGACATCATCAATTTCAACTCGCCCAATTTCTGTCAAAGTAAACACACCTTGCTCAAGCAATATTGCCCATGCTGGTGTTGATTTGATGAGATTTTGCATCGATGAACTGCTATGCAAAAGAATGCCTCGAGCACTCATTGTCTCTCTTCCAAAGAGGCCAAGACCATCAACGTGTCCGAGATGTGCATGAGTCAAGAAGAGGTGATCGATGCTCGGTTCTCCAAAGGTAAGGAGCTGTCTACCCAGATCTCTTGTTGCTTCGATGAGAATGGTTGTTCCGTTTTCTGTTTTGATACCGAGTGAAACTGGGCTACGATAATCTGATTGGGAGAGGTCCTTGCAGCATGGTCGCTGGCAACCTGGTTGAGGCCTTCCTCCATCCTGAGCAATTCCAAGGACTGTGATGGTCGCCATGCTAACAAAAAGCCGTTATGCTCCTACATGATAGAGATATATGCGAAGGGAAGACCTCAAGCGAGACCCCTTGTTGGGTTGAACTGGGGAGAAAATGGCCAAACCAGCACAAGTTACCTTCCCTGGTCAAAAACAACGGATGCGTATGCGTGGCACAAAGCATGCAAATGATGCTACTGCTAAGCGTCTAGGCCGACAGTTGCGCCTTCTCCTCGAGGATCCTGATGCTTGTCTACCAACCATGACTTGGAAAGGTCGATTGAGTTGGGGGCGAAAAGATCCTGTCTCAAAAACACTCAAGGATCTAAAGAAAATCGTTGCCAATAAGAACAATACTTCTTGGCTATCGAAGCGAATGCTCGCAAAGCGTGGTGACCCTGTTGGCAAGGCCCTTGCAGGTTCTCTCCATGCAGCTCATGATTCAGACATCACGATCGTTGGAAATTTCAAATCACCCAACTTCGGAATTGGTTCATTTATTCGCAGAGGAGATGGAAAACAGGGCTACCTTGCTGGATTACAAAACCATCACAATCTGACACTGCGCCTACTTCCTTGGGAAGACCATGCTCGAAAGGGAATGTACTTCTTCTCTTGGGAAGGAGGATTCGTTTGCACGGGGCCTGACCCCACGCCTCCTTCTGGTTGGCTTGAGGATGTTCTAGAACGTTCTCGATTTGATTTTAAACATGAACAAGTCGAAGGAACCGATGTTTTTGTAGCAGGAAATATCAATCCAAGTGATGTACTAAACAGCGTTCCGTCCAATGAGGGTTGGGTTCGCCTTACATTCAGACATGGACCAGTAGTTGGAATCGATCTTCAATCCTTGCGCGCAACAGGAGAGAAAGAGACCGCTTTTGTCCATCACCTTGCCTTGTCAATGCTTCCACCGTTGTTGATGTCTGTTGTCGATATCGATGCAATGTGGATACCATCTGGATGGGATCCTGAACAACCTCTTCCAGAAAGTGCATTTGAGGGAATGGGCAAACTTGTCGCTGGATGGCACGGCCTTACTGTGCCTGAAGGAAGTTTGAGTATGGCTTGTCAACGCGCTGTCCTTGATTCGTTAGAATCTGGATTGCTTCTTGGTTCCTCTTGGTGTGAAGGATCTTCTATTGAAGAGATTCTTTCTGCCTTGTCAGACATGACGGGTGCCGAAGATGAAAAAACATTGGCAGCCGGTGTGTTTCTTCACGCTATGAAAGAGTCAACTGAGGGTATTCGAATTGATGCTAGAGGGGGACTCCGTGAACGTGAAGGGAGTATCATCGAGGTTATGGAAGGTGCGAGCCTTAGCGATGCCGTGAATGCTTTGTGGGAAGAAAATGGATTGGCTGGTCTAAACCATATCGGTATTGATGGCGATGAAGCCGATATCATCTGGAACCAACAACTGAAAAAACCGAAGCCGCTGAAGACATTCCTCAAGAGTCTTGGAACTGCGCGAGAGAAGGCTCAGAAGAAAGCAAAGTTTCCATTCTCGAACGAAGAGATATCTGGCCCAACTGGCTCAATTCACGATTTGATTCTAACGGGGCTCTTGGAAGGACCTGGTATCGCAGAACGTATCGCAACATCACGACATGATGGAATCGATGAATCGGCTGCAGGTTGGGCATGGCTGTGTGCTGCAGGCCGCTCAACAGGACAAGATTGGCACTTTGAATCACTTGCACGAGACCGTGGTGGAGCTTGGATGGAAGCAACGAAGGTTTTGCTCAAGGCTGGAAAAAACCTGCTCGAATCTGAAGATACAGATCGGACAGAATTTATCGATGCTCTAAACAATTTGCATACCGCAACTGGACAGCAAGAACCGTTGCCATCACTGTGAAAGTGCTTGGTCCAAGTCGTTCCAAAGATCTTCAACATCTTCGATTCCAACGCTAATACGTACGTATCCAGGTTCGATTCCAGCTGCAATTCGAACGTCAATAGGAACTGCCATGTGACTTGATGTTGCTGGGACTTCAATCAGAGATTCAACGCCTCCAAGAGATGTTGCCTCATAGAACAGTTTCAGTTTTGCCATGAAAGCCATTGCGCCTTCATCGCCTCCTCCAACAACAATTCCAAGCATTCCACAACCCTTTGGAACAACTCTCTGCGCGACTTCATACTCTGTATGAGATGGTAGTGAGACATGCTGAACGCGAACAACGTTTGGATGAGCGTCAAGTCGTTGTGCAAGCGTAGCAGCGTTCGAAGTAAGCAGAGGCATACGGGCATGGAGTGTTCGCATTCCACGTTCAAGAAGATAGCAGTTGTGAGGATCTGGAGACCCACCAAAGTGAACTCTTCCCATGAAAATTTTCGAGATAAGTTCCTTCGAACCAACAACTGCACCTCCGATTAAATCAGAATGACCACCAAGATATTTTGTGGTTGAATGAATAACAAGATCTACGCCCATTGAAAGTGGCTTACATGCCCAAGGCGAGGCGAATGTGTTATCGATAATTACAATTAAATTGTGTCGCTTTCCAATTTCAACCATTGCTGGAATATCACAGACCTTGAGGTTTGGATTTGTAATTGTCTCGATGTAGAGAATCTTTGTGTTCGGTTGAATTGCTGCCTCATATGATGAAGGGTTGGCCATATCGGCCATGGTTACTTCTATACCGAAACGTGGTAATTCTTCTGTGATTAGTCCGTACGTTCCACCGTAAACATCTGGAGAAGCAACCATGTGATCGCCTTGGCTCAACAACATCATCAATGTAGAAGATATTGCAGCCATACCACTTGCAAAGGTTTCCGCATCTTCTCCACCTTCCATCGCGCAGATTTTCTGTGCAACTGCATCAGAATTCACTGATGAAAGACGGGAGTAAAGAAGCGTGTGTTGAGCACCGGCAGCCCATCCAGCATAGCGTTCTTCGGTCAATTTGTATGTAGATGATAGGAAGATTGGTGTGTTGACTGATTCGCCGACGTGATTCGTTCCTGCGTGCACGTTTTTTGTTCCGTCTTGGTGATGTTGGTTGTCGCCCATGTTTCAGCCCAAACTGACGGAGTTGCCTCTAGCCCTTCAACGATGTGGAAGATTTTGATGGTTTATTCTTCCTCGGCATGAGTTGATTGCCGCAATTCCACAAGGACGTTACCCAATAACAGGGCCGAACCACCGATAGCAATCCATCCAGACCAATCTGAAAGTCCAAGGCCAAGTGCAAACATCGTTGCCCAAACAGGCTCGAGGCCATAGATGATTGCAGCTTGTACGGGATGGAGATATCGTTGCAACAAATTAAGCAACAAAAGAGCGAACAGTGAACCGAGTAGACCTAAGCAGAGCAGAGGAATAAGAACGTCTTGTTGGAGTGTTAATTCCCAGAGTGTGAGGGTGTCCTTTCCGCCCATGAGGAGGGAGATGACGAGGCTTCCAATACTCACGATAATGAAGGAGGTGATTGTAACGCCCAGAGGATCCATTCGTTGTGTAATCGATTGGGTGAAGATGATGTGGAGAGCGAAGAAGAACGCACAAATAACTGTCAAAATTTCTCCCTTACCCCAAGAAAGATGTGGCGGTCCTTCGATGAAGCCCGCTCCAAACGTTGCTAGTAGAACGCCTACAATCATCATTCGAGTAACGGGTTGGCCTGTCATTTTGGTTGATATCATAGCCGTGAACACAACGTAAAGCGAGGTTAGGAACGCTGATGTTGAAGGTGA
>JAKMFY010000290.1 GCA_022425185.1 Candidatus Poseidoniaceae archaeon
GGTTTGACCTTTTGATGATTTAAGAATATCATGCACACCTCCGACTTGCCCGTAGGCCGGTCCTTTATTCATCAGATAATCCGAATAGACTTCAACGTCTTGTGGAGGGAAATCCGCCTCAACCAAATGATCACGTTTTGCCTGCCATGCGTTATGAATGGGGCAATGTTCAACATTTTGAGAAAGATGTTGACGGGGAACAGGTCCATCGAATTGGCCAGATTGTATCAAGCGTTCAGCCATCTCATGCACACCAATAGGTCCAGGTCCACCCCCAATACCTTGGAAATAGTGAGTCGGCATGTTTCCGATAGTTAACGTTGCATCGATGATAAGAGATCCAATTCCATCTCTTCTTGCCACATTGTGAACACTTCCTTCCATCTGCCAGCCAGTGAGTTTTTTTGCAATCCCTTTTGCTACTGTTTTAGCATCGTAATAATCGCCGTCTTCCACAACGACAACTTTCACTGAACTTACTGGGTGACCTATTCGAGTCCAAATACGATGTCCGTGGTCTTTACCAACGACGACAATCAGCGGCATATCTGCAAGACCGCAGAAATGTGTGAATCCACGAGCAGTGTTCCCTGCACTCGCACAAATAAGACCAGTACATCCGTGATCATGTAATCTCTGAATGGTTGGAACGGCCTCCATATCCTTGAAACTTCCAGTTGGACACATTGCACCTTTTTCCGGCCAGTATCCGTGAAATGTAACCCAAAGATTACTCATCCCTAGGACATCTCCCAAAGCCTCGGCCTTGTACGTTGTTGTTCCTGCCACATACTCGTTTGAGGTGGACGTTGGTATCCAGTCGAGATATTTCCACACCCCATCGAGTGGCTTAACGGTCAAAGGGCCATTAAATTTCGACTGCAAAAGAGCATTGTCGGTATACTTGAGGGTGTAATTGTCTTCGATTAAATCTCCTGTTTCAAGGCATTTGAGCATATATTTCATTCATCACACCTTGAGGGAGGGTACCAACATTCTACCCCAAATCTGTGCTCATATAACCGTTTAGTATGTAGATTACAAAGTAGATTCCATCGGTCATGCTAAGAACAGAATAATATCGTGCCTAAACGCCAATTTGAGAGGATAGAATGAAATGCGAACCCCATTGGAAGCGATTATGGGCTTCTTTGCGACCATTGGACGCGGCTGGAAAATGAGTAAACTTAGCATGCGAGTTGTCATGAAAGACCCTGAATTGATTTTTTACACAATCCTATGCGGAATCATGAGTTTAGTAACAATGGTTTCAATCAGTATACCTCAATTTCTTGAACAATCTTGGGCAATTGATTCCAATGGCAATATAACCCCGCTTTATGGCGTATTCATTTTCCTAGGCTACATGATTGTCTCAATCGTCGTCACCTTCTGGAACAGTGCGATTGTTGCAAACTCACACATGCGTTTAACCGGAAAAAATCCAACCTTTGCGGATGGTATCTCAGCTGCAACAAAAAAACTGCCAATCATCATTGTATGGGGAATCATTGCAGGGACTGTTGGACTCTTGCTCAAGATGTTAAATCAAGCAGCTCAAAACAAAAAAGGAGGCGCTGCGGTCCTTGCTCAAATTCTAACCATGGTTGGGGCAACGATTTGGTGGATGGTCACATTCTTCATGATCCCACATCTCATCATTGAAGGAAAAGGTGTTCGCGAAAGTTTTAGTTCGAGTAAAAGTATGTTCTTCAACAGATGGGGCGAGAACGTCTCAGCAGGTATGGGAATTGGCCTCGTCACCTTCTTTTTCGGTGCTATTATCGTAGTGATTTCTCTTGGCCTTATGTTGGCATTAGGACCATTGTGGTACATTGGCCTTGGAATTGGAGGTGTAGCAATTGCAACCTTAATCGCTTGGAGTAATGCGGCTGAACAGGTTGCTATCACCGCACTTTACCTATACACAAAGAACGGCCAGATGCCAGAATTATATCGCGAATTTGGAATGATGGAATTCGATATGAACGCCCGAGCTGTTTGAGTATTCATTCATCCTCATATCAGTTTGATAAATTCAGTTTTCTTCGAGATGGCTCCTTAGCAGCATGGTCACAGATTTCTGTTCATGATTGAATACACCAACTTGTTTGAAATTGAAACGATGGTGAAATCTCATTGAACCTGGATTTGGAGGATTCAAATTAACCTCTGCGGCGACAGGAATTTCATGTTCTTGGGAGTAAGCAATGACTTCAGCATAGATTTTTGATCCGATTCCTTTGTTCCTATGATCTAATGAAACTGCAATTCTATCGACGTAAATGAAATCATCATACTTCTCATTGAACCAACCATAATTGAGACTTTTGTATTCTGTTCTTGGGGACAAACAAATCACAAAACCGACTAATTCTTCTTTTCGAAAGACTCCAAAGGACAATGTCGATAGTTTCAGTAAGTCAGATACTTCTTCTTCCGAAACTTGACCTGTTCCTGGCAGTCCTTGCTCATTGATTGACCATATGGAATGAACATCGCTTTGCGTCAGTGGGCGGGTTTCCATACCTATCCTTCAGCCGTGGTGGTTTATTGGTAGAGCGGTTGCGTTGGTATGTTCTTCAGAGTCGAGAGAAGGAATGTTCTGTAAACAGGTTCAAAGAAGGGCAGGTATTGGTTTGTTGTGAGGCAGCGAGATGGTATCGACTGAATGGTTAGAAGCAGAAGTGCTCAAGGCAGTGCCTGATGCTACGGTCGAAGTTATCGATTTGCACCGTAGCGGGGATCATTTCCATGTTCGAATCACGAGTCCATCGTTCGAAAGTATGCGCCCTTTGCAACGACAACGAATCGTTCTTGCTCACATGAAGCAATTTATTCCACATCCTGTACATGCACTCGATTTGAAGTGCATGACGCCTGAACAAGCTGCTGTTACAGGCGATACTGCCTTTGATCCGCATGGTGGCGGACAAGGCGTTCACATTCGACGTATCAATCGTCAAAAAGAGGAATAAAAATGGACTGGACACCTGAAGAATTACAAGCAATCGTTGATGAACACTCTCTCGTATTGTTCATGAAAGGAACACCCGATGAACCACAATGTGGATTCTCAAATCGTGCTGCACAAGTTATGCAGTCTCTAGGAGAACCATTTGCTGCTGTAAACATCTTGACCGATCCAAGAGCAATTCCAAGCGTTTGCAACTGGGCAGATTTCCCAACCATGCCACAAGTGTATGTTCACGGTGAATTAATTGGCGGGTCTGATATCGCTCTGGAGATGTTGAACGATGGTTCACTCAAAGAGATGTTTGATGCTGGTCGTCAAGCCTGATTAGACTGGTTTTCCAACTGCATGGGTCTTCCAGCCCATTGATTCGAGTTCATCTAGTTCGAGAACTCGGCGGCCATCGTAGAGAAGAGGAGTTCTCATTCGTGAGAGTAATCCTTCCCAATCAATATCCAAACATGCTTTGTGAGCAGTAACCAGAATGACCAAATCATATCCTTCAGCATTGGTTATATCATCAACAGCAACAACACCTTCTGGATAGAGTGATGATTCGATGTGTGGGTCCCAAGCACCGACGCTGATGTTCTTTCCAACTAATGTAGCTGCTAAAGGTTCAGCTGGAGTTTCACGGGGATCTCCTACTTCCGCTTTGTAAGACCAGCCAAGAAGCAAAACTTTTGCCTCTCCAGCGGGAACGTTAGCATTCCACATCAAATTTGTTACAACACCGGCAACATGACTTGGCATGGAGCGATTTACTGCTCTTGCAGCAGTGATAAGTC
>JAKMFY010000243.1 GCA_022425185.1 Candidatus Poseidoniaceae archaeon
GCTTTTGATGAAGCCAGAGATGCAATCAAAGACAGCGGTGCAGACCTCCTCATCATCTATTCAACAACGTGGCCAAGCATCATAGGTCATCAAATTCAAGCAGATCCCAACCCTCAATGGACGCTCGTAGATCAGGATTTTCATGACCTTGGTTCGATGGACTATTCATTCAATATCGACGCTGAATTTGCAGAGGCTTGGAATAAAGCCAATCACAATCGTGGTCTCCAAAGCAGAACGGTAGCATACCATGGTTTTCCTATCGATGTAGGCTCTGTTGTTGCGCTTAAACTTCTCAATCCTGACAATGCAATTCCTGCTGTAATCGTATCATCAAACGTTTATGCGAACCGATCAGAAACAACCGTTCTTGCTAAGGCATGTCTCGATGTTATCAAAAAGACTGGTCGCAAAGCAGTTGCAGTCACTGCAATGTCAATGTCAAATCGGATGTTCACTGAATTCATCGATCCATCTGAGGATCGCATTCACTCCTTAAAAGACGATGAATGGAATCGTAAAGTCTTGGAATTTCTAGAAGAGGGCCGCCTCGAAGATGTTGCCCAATTATCAAGAACAATTCATCAACAAATACGAGTTCAAAAAGTCGTTACCTTCAAGCCAATGTGGTGGCTCTCTGCTATGAACGGTAATCGAAACAATCTAACTGGACGCGTGCTTGCTTACGAAGCACTTCATGGAGCAGGTGGTGCAGTGGTCCAACTTGATCCTACTTCAACTGGGATGGGTGACAAGGAATACGATGAAGACGATGTTGAATACTACAGGGGTGAGCGAAATGTTCTCGATGCAGAAGAGGATTCCGTCGAATCAACTGAATCGCAGACTCCTTCAAGTGGCCCAGTGCTATGGGAACCTCCTGAAAGTAAAGGTGCGGTGAACAGTAACGCTGCTCCTAAACCAGTTGGGATGTACCCGCACGCTCGCCAAGTAGGAGATTTGCTTTATCTTTCAGGAGTCGGTCCACGCCAACCTGGTACCAATGCCATTCCCGGAGGACCCATTCGTGATGATGATGGAAATCCAATCGAATACGATATCAAGGCTCAAACCAGAGCTGTAGTAGAAAACATCGCTCGTATCTTAGAAGAAGCAGGTTCGTCAATGGACAAAATTGTCGATGTGACTTCTTTCTTGGTAGATATGGATCGAGACTTTGCAGGTTACAATGAGGTATGGGCAGAAACACTTGGCAATTACGGGCCAACAAGGACAACCTTAGCCATTCGCGCACTACCTACACCGATTGCTGTTGAGATGAAGGTTATCGCAAAAATATAATTGCCGGAATACGGTAAATTGTATCGACAATAAAGGCAAGAAAATATATCCTGAGTGCCCTTGAAGCATGATATACGACCTTCTGTGGTCGGAATCCGGGAGATGAGAGTTATGGCAACGAGTCGTCCTAGTTCTAAGAGTCTTAATTCTCATGTTGATGCTCTACTTGACAGGGTTCCAGACAAAATCAAAAACACACTAAGTCGAACAATAGGCTTGGCCGGTGTTGTAATTATTTCTCTGTCTGCAATGCTTCCTGGTATTTTCATCACACCAACGTTCGCAGCAGAAATCATGGGGCCAGGTATTTGGTTTGCATTTCTTTTGGCAGCCTCTGTGGTTTTACCTGCTGCGATCTCCAAATCCGAATTGGCCTCAGGAATGCCGTCTAGTGGAGGCTCATACGTGTACATGGAACGAACCTATGGTCCGCTGATTGGTACAATAAGTGGACTTGGTCTATGGACCTCTTTCCTATTGAAATCTGCATTTGCCTTGATTGGATTCTCTGCCTACTTTGTTGTTGTAACGACATATTTTGATATTGAGATGGACATCCTCGTGTTGTCACTGAGTGCCCTAGTCTTAATTACAATCGTGAACATACTCGGTGTCAAAAAGGTAAAAGCGATTCAAACCCCTGTTGTTGTAGCAACCGTTTCTCTTCTTCTGTTCATTTGCGCAGCAGCATTTTTTGTTGATGATTTCGATATAAGCCGGCCAATTGATGGCGCACTCAATACAGACGTTTGGTCCCTTGCCGAGGCATCGGCGTTTGTATTCGTTGCATATGCAGGTGTAACCAAAGTCGCAGCGATTGGAGGTGAAGTCAAGAATCCAGAAAAGAATCTGCCAGCAGGCATCATGCTTTCTCTTTTGATTGCAACAGTCTTGTATTCAGCAATAGCCTTCCTCATGATGGCTGCAATCCCAGGTGAATGGTGGTTAGATCCAACGAATGGTGAAGTGGTTGAAAATCCTATATTCATATTTGCAGAGGAAGTAGCTGGCACCAAGTTTGGTATCTTTGCAGCGATTATATCAGTTCTTACAATGATCTCAATGGCTCTTGCAGGAATCCTTGCAGCGTCACGTTTCCTCTTTGCCATGTCCCGTGACAACCTTTTGCCTCAAGCGCTTGAAGATGTCAATGCCCGATTTGAAACCCCACATTTCCCAATTCTGATTACTGGAATTGCCATGGGTCTTGCGATTCTCTTCGTGCCGCTGAAAGACGTCGTTAAGGTTGCATCTGGATTCAAAATTATGATTTTCATCATGATCAACACATGTGTGATTATCTTACGGCAAACGAGTAAAGAGCATGATTGGAATCCTTCCTACAAGGGGCCATTGTATCCATTCATGCACATCTGGGGTGTTGTTGCAGGAGCATTCTTGTTGACATTCATTGGCCAGAAAGCCTTCATTGGAGGCGGTGTGGCTATTCTTGTGGGCTCTGCTACATACTATCTCTACGGAAAAAAGCATGCAGTTGTTTCCAACACTCCACTAAGCACATTCAAAAACCAATTCAAGTTCAAATCTCAATCAGAACATGACAAGAGGCTTTCAGTTTTCCATGCTGCTGATTTTGGAGGCAAGAATCATTTGACTTGTCGAGAATTCCAGAATGCCCTTTCAGCACTCGGATTCACGTTTACTTCAGACGAATCCAGAACCATTTTCCACAATGCTGATTCGGATGAAAATGGAGTCATCGACATTGATGAATTCTTCAATACATTCGAATTGATTGAAGAAGAATAATCCTTGTTCCGATAACCTAAACCGAGGATTGTCCTTGAGATTTTTCAAAAAATTTTAAGCACCATCAATTTCAATAGAAATCACATTTACGGTTAGATATGACTCTAAGCAGATGTCTGAAGGAACTCGAATCCAATATCGAAGGGAAGAGGTGGTTTCCAAAAACCAAATTCACTGAATATACGGGAATCAAGGGAAAAACTCCTCAACACGTGTCTCTTGATCATTATCAGAATTTTGTAAACATACATCCCGAATTACATGAGAATGGAATGTACTTGTTTCGTTTGGGGAGGGGTTGTTTTAGTTTAGTTGAATCAGAAAATATACTTCAAGAATATTTCGTTGAGGATTCAATTTTCCCAGAGAAAGGGGATAGATATGTTTCATCGGCTAGTCAACAGGATTTGTTCTCATTTTCTATTATGCCTAAATTAACTGAGAATACCCTTTTGAGTCTAGGTTTGGCTACAGGCGTTATTCAGGCGGGTTTGGGTATGGATTCCGAAGAACCCATACCATCTCCAAGTGAAGCCAATGGGACATATAAATTCGAAATTGTGAATCCACATAATTCAGCAAAATTCTCACATGACGGACAAGTTGAAATTGACACAGTTTTATTTGGGAAAATGAACGGAGAATACACTCTTTTTGTCATCGAAGGTAAGGAAGGGAAGCCTAGTACAACACTTGCGAAGCATAAATTAGCATATCCAGTAATGGCATTAGCGAGTGAAGGAAGAATTCCTGAATATGTCAATATCGTTCCTGCCTATGTTCGAGCATGGCAGGATGAAAAGAATAATTCAATCCATTTTTGTGTAGCTACGTTCGATATGAATTGTAATCCAAGAAATTCTCCAGTTGATTTGAGTGAAGTGAGATTGACTTCAAATCCAAAGCACTTGTATTTGCAAAATATTTTTTCTTAGGAATGGAAGCTTAGCCACGTTCATACGAATCTGCTGCTTTTTTTCCAGCATCAATGAATAAGAATGGCAGAAATCCGTGAATGATAAGTTGAACAGTACTCAAACCATATCGGAATGAGAGAGCAAATGCCCTTTTCATGTGTGAAAAATAAGTCATATTGACATCTTCTAAGTGTCCCATAAGTAACTCCATCGCAATTTGTGTATTGATGTTATCCCTTGAGATATTCAATTTCAACAGCCTGATGCTGTTTACCAAAAAGCGAGAATCAGATACTTCTCAATCGGCCACCATCGACTGGAAGAGAAACTCCACGTATTGCTCCTGCAGCTGGGGTCGAAAGGAATGCAATGACAGATGCAGTTTCAAGTGGATCGATGAGTCGTTCAATTGGAACTTGACTCATCCATCCATCATGAATTGCTTCAAGCGACTTTCCTGTTTTGTCATGAATCGATTGGGCAAGACTTCCAAGTCTTTCGGTATCGGTAAAACCCGGTAATACATTGTTGATGGTAATGCATGGAGCAAGTTCTCTTGACAATGATTTTGCCCAAGAAGCCATTGCCCCTCGTAGTGTATTGGATACGCCAAGATTAGGAATTGGTTCGCGAACACTTGTTGAGACAATTTGGATAATTCGCCCGTATCCCTCGGATTCCATTGTTGGGACAAGGAGTCGAACAAGAGTGTGAGCTGCATGCAAGTGTCTACCAAATGGCTGAGTCAGTTCCTCGACTGTACTGTCAAGCAACGGTCCACCAGGTGGCCCTGCTGCATTGTTTACAAGAATATGAATCGGATTTTGGTCAAGCAGTGCATTGATTTTGTCAGAGATGCCGTTCGTATCCTCTAAGTCCATCGCAAGTGTTTGATGGTTTCCATTTCCAAGAGTGTTCAATTCTTCAACAAGTTGTTCAAGTTGGTTTTGATTACGAGCTGAAACAATCACATTTGCTCCCGCTGCTGCCATAATACGTGCAGTTGCGGCACCAATTCCCCGACTTGCGCCGCAGATGAGAGCTGTTTTGCCAGAGAGAGCGTTTGAAGCGAGTGCTGCATCATTGCCGAGTAGGTTCATGACTCTCCGAGAGCATTACTGGTCTTAGTGGTTCTTGACTTACAACCAGTCCAGAATTGTATCTTGTTGGACAAGCCAATCATCACTTGCAGCGTCAATAATACTGAAATGATCACCAGTTAGCCAGACCTTTTGGACATGAGAGCCCTTCGCTTCCATAATTCGAGCATAGGTCTCGCTT
>JAKMFY010000020.1 GCA_022425185.1 Candidatus Poseidoniaceae archaeon
GATATCATCACAACTCGATGGATTTGGAAACGAAGCATAGAGACGGAAATAAACAAAACTGTAACCCAGACGGCTGTATTATTCGGAGTCATGTTGATGCCAATCGGCCTAGCCATCCACCTCATATCCGTACAACTGAAGAAGGCAAAGAACACGCATTCATAACCAAAAAACCGGAGTCGAAAGTATGCAAGCAGAAATCACTGTAGATGAAGCATATCTGCAGTGTGAAGAAATTTGTAGGAAAGCATCCTCTACTTTCTTTGCAAGTTTCTCAGCGCTACCGATTAAGAAAAGAAAGGCAGTACACGCAGTTTACGCATTGTGTCGATATCTTGATGACATAGCAGACGGCGATACCCGCCCAAACGTCAAAGAATCTAATGCATTAAATCAGCTCGTTTTCGAACGAGATACACTGCTTCGATCGATTCATCAATCAAAACCAAGCAATTCCGAAGAAGAACACAAATATCGTTTGATGGCCTTAGTCGATGCCAAAGAGCGATTAACACGTCTGTTTAATGGGGATAAAACTGCAACACACAACGAACCGATTTTTGTTGCTATGCATCATGTATTCAAACAGTTCCAGTTCCGACTCGATGATTTCGAAACCATCATCGAAGGGATGGAAGATGACCTCTTTGAAGTCCGACTCAGAACGTGGGATGAAGTTCGTTCATACTGTTACAAAGTCGCTTCTGCTGTTGGACTCGTTCTGATCGAAATCTATGGATGCGATGATGCTGGTGCCCGTATTCACGCTATTGACATGGGTATCCAGTTGCAGATGATCAATATTCTTCGAGACGTTGCTGAAGATTACCAAGCTGGAAGAATATACCTTCCAATTCAAGCCTTAGCAGAATACAATATCGATGTAGATGAACTCGGAAAAACAGACTTTGGAACCAATCAGCGATGGAAAGCATTCGTTCAAGAATACATCGAAGTGGTACGAAGACATCAGCAATCAGCGAAACATCTCTTTGAATATCTTGATTCAAAATCAAGATTACAACCACAACTCATGTGTGAAGCATACGATGCTATTTTCCATGAAATCGTACGACGATCGGGAGACGTATTTAGCAGTCGACCAAAATTATCCAAATGGAGAAAACTTCGATTGGCTGCGAAACTTTCACTACGAAGAATACGTGCTAAATGGTCTTGATGCAACAGCATAGGGCACACCCAATGGATTGAAACCCTCACGACCACTCGGCTGTTCATGGTTGAGGTTTTACCCGTATCTGTCACGGTTCTTTTGCCCACTCGCAATGAAGAAGAAGCATTGGGTGCTACAGTCGATGCTATCCCTCGAGGATGGTGTGAATCACTCGAAATCATGATCGTGGATGGTTCTTCCACAGACCGTACAAGAGAAATTGCCCTTGAGAAGGATGTTCGCGTCCATCTTGAACCTCGTAAAGGATATGGAAGAGCATATCGTACTGGCTTTGCTGTTGCTTCAAATGACATCATCGTAACAATGGATGCAGATTGCACCTATCCTGCAGAACTTATTCCAGAACTTGTCAAGAGACTCCTTGATGAGGATTTGAAATTCATCACCTGTGATAGATTGAGTATGGCAGAATCTGGTTCAATGTCGGGTCTTCATGGATTTGGAAACTGGGTTCTTTCATTCACAGCTCGAGTCTTGTACGGCTACGGAATCAAAGATTCTCAATCAGGAATGTGGGTATTTCGCAAGGATATTTTCGAAAATGAAAAGATGCGTCCAACCAACGATGGAATGCCTCTCTCAGAAGAAGTCAAAATTCTTGCACGAAAGCACCTTGGAAAGAAAAAGGCAATTGAAATCTCGGTTCCATACAGAGAGCGTGTTGGAGAAGCGGAAATTCATACATGGGGAGATGGTTGGAAGAATTTACGTTTCCTTTATGCTAAGCGAATTGGATTAGCACGCACTCGATCTGAATGGGGTCCTCTTGATGATAATCCAGACAGTCTAAACGGCGATCTTCCAGAGCAGAAGAAGTGATTATTCCTCTTCAAGGAATTTCAGTGGAGCCAGTTTCGAATCGATGGCTACTCTCTGTTGAAGCATGAGCATGAGTGGGACAAACACCCACAATCAGACATTATCCCAATCCAAGACCTCTTCCTCGGAGTCATCGGATGTATCTTCCTCTGAGTCATTCTTGTCTTCCATTCCGTTTCCAAAAACGCCCCATGTATCGATTAATTTCATCTCAGCGTTGACTTGCCGGCGACGTTGAATTGTGATGAGTAGGCCAACGAGA
Organism: Candidatus Poseidoniaceae archaeon; assembly: GCA_022425185.1. Classification (GTDB taxonomy): domain Archaea; phylum Thermoplasmatota; class Poseidoniia; order Poseidoniales; family Poseidoniaceae; genus MGIIa-L2. The sequence goes on from JAKMFY010000020.1 coordinate 2,277, forward strand.
AGAACAAGAGAAACCGCTCCAATTAATACTGGAGTCGACAAGAAACCGCCGCCATCTTCATCAACGACTTTTAACGGTTCAAAGAGAATGTCGATATTGGCATTCTCACCTTCACCATCTGTTGCAATGACTTTCAAACTTGGAGTACCCTTTCCTTCAGGTTGGAATTCAAGTGACCCTGTCCAGACAGAATCTCCATCATCATCAGAGAGATTGAAACTCCATGATTGAATGAGGTGATTAATATCGACACGCACATCATCTGTTGAGCCATCCGCATCAACTAACTGAACCGAAACCTCTAGAATTACAATTTCACCAGATACGAATTCTGTTTGTGAAAGCTGCAAACTGGTTTGTACCAACTCCGGCAGACTCGACCGTACTGTGAAGTTGATGTGATCTTGTGAGAAAGCACCGCGGGAATCCTCCACGTAGAGAGAGAGATGATGAGACCCTGGTGCAAAGACTTGAGAGAACGTCGATTGTGTGCTTAAGACTGTCACTTGGCCGTTGTTTTGCTGGGTTGTAGAAGGCCATAGCCTCCATTCGCGAACAACAAGATCTCCATCTGCATCTGATGAATCGCCCTCAAAGAGTATGGTCACACCCGGATCAATTGATTCGAGATTTAGTGGTGAGAGAATCGTAGCAACAGGATCGCTTGCCTCAATGATCAAGTGTACATATTCAATTCGAATTGCTCCAGTCGAATCAATCAATTCAATTTGTACGTCCTGTTCGCCTACATCAAGATTGACTGAATGCGTAATTGATGCATTAACATCAGTTAGCAATGGGACGTAAGTTTCTGTTCCTGAATCGTATTCCCGAATTGTCATTGTAAACTCATCGCCATCGTAATCAATGCTTGAACGGGCATCAAAGAGAATCATATCCTTTGATGAATGACTGCTGTTATTCTGTGGTGAATCAAGACCGAGAACTGGAGCCGATGTCGAGACTGAAAGCGAACGGGTCGTTGTCACTGCAGGGTTGATACCGTCACTAATAGAGAGAGTAATGACATGTTCACCTGAACTCAATCGTTCTTCGAACGTCAACCAATCCTCATCTTCAGGAGTGAGAAGACCATCTACATCGCTCATCCAAACAATTTGAAGGAATTCCGAACCTGCTGCAGGTTCAAGTTCTGTACAATGCCAATCTCCTCCTTCTGGGAAAGTTGAACAGGCTGAATCCCAGTCACCACTTCCATTGGCACTAAACGGGATGAGGATTGAAGAATCAAGATTATCAAAGACATCGAGATCTTCAATAATCGCTCTAGGAACGGAATTATCGATGGTAATAAGTTCAGAATACACAGACATTTGTCCACCATGCTCCATTCGGTTATCGGTTACCCTCAACTCAATTTGGTGAACGCCTCTCGAAAGATATCCGTCCCAAGAAATATTCTCGATGTTATTCCCCACCATTAGAGTTCCATCGACGTTGGACCACCATTCAAATGAAACATCATTTCCTTCAGGATCGTATGATGAACTGCCATTGAAGAAAATAATATCTTCACTTGCAGTTCCATTTCTCTCAAGGGTAAACGACGATTCCGGCATTTCGTTGTACAATTTAACTTCAACTGAATAGGTATCGTTGTTACCCACATCATCAAAGGCAATGACGGTCAAGAAAAAGGAAGCAGGAGGATCGTCTGTAAAATGATCAAAGGTGTACGAAAGTTCCTGTGGACAAGTATACTGATTGCCCCAACCCGTACCTTGGCGGTTGTAACCACCGAATTTGATGAGGCATGCAAAATCGTCTCCCTCAGGATCAAATGTTCCAGTGGTATTGATCACAACCGTACCAGTTTGTGGCATAATCAGTTCACTGAACTGAGTTAAACTCGGTTCAAATGTCACATTCAATTCAGGAGCGAGATTGGTTAATTCAATTGTTCTACTTTCCGAAACACAATGTCCAGCATCATCACAAACTTCCAGTGTAAGAGTATGAAGTCCATCAGATAAGCCACATGCCCATTGATCGTTCGTATTCGCTGTAAATGGCACTCCGTTACTTGGACCGTTTGAGGGGCCCCATGATCCCGTACATGATGATTCAATGTCTCCATCAAGGTCGCTTGTCCATACAAAGGTGAGTTCATCTTCATCCAAATCCCATGTATCTGATGCATTGAACACGACAGCGCCTTGTGATGGGAAAACCGAACCATCTAACGGAGAAGTCCACATCAAGAACGGCTCTTGGTTATCTAAATCCAAAAGACAATACATAATTTGGTCAGAATCAAGAACGGTTGTGGTTGAATTACTTACGCTATCATATCCGCAGTTTACTGTTACGTCATTGTATGCCGACGGCCCCGTATTGCTCCATCGTTGACCAATAAAATCGGTTAGTTGTACTGTCCCTATGTCATTGGTAAACTTGGATACAGATGGCTCAAATTGACTAAATGAAACGTTTGCAAAAGCCGCGGGAACACCATTGGAGAGGTTGTTAACAACCCAAATAGTAACATCCCAAGCGATGTCAATCGTAGCGCCTGTTGGGATGTTGGCAATGGTCAAATCCAAATTGTTCGGTTGGTGAAGATGAAGAGTTGAAGAAGCGTCAAGGTCTAGAATATGATTCCCTGTAGCGTCAAGAAAATTAGAGAAGTTGACATCAGCATTTTCTAAGAAAATATTTCCAGTACAGTCTGAATCGATTGTGTTCCCATAGCCTCCTAAATTTGGATGATTCACTAATTTCAGACATTCAGTACCTCGTAGAACCGTATTGCTGAGTGTGGAAGGATAAGCCCCGTTATGGTTGGCATCCCAGAAGATTCCAGAGTGATTTCCATCGATGGATAAATCTTCAATTTGACCTGCAGCTTGTTCGATATAAACTGCGTATTCAGTTGTTGATTCATGCTCTAGATTCGCTCCTAGTATATGGAATCGGCCACCTTGAGAACCTGTGGTTAATCCTCCATTATCGATGTAAAGAGGAGTGAACGAAGAGCCGATATCAGTTACAGTCAGATTCTCAAGCCATAAATCAACAGAATCCTCAGCATACACACCATGTCCTGAGGATGAGTGAACCTCACACGTTCGACAGGTAACATCCCCAGATGTCGATTCAAGATCATTCGATTTCTTGAAGGATAAACCTGCAGTTTGGAGAGGAGTTACACCAAGTGAACCATCATTTTCTGAGGTGACATTCGTGAGCGTTACGTATCGAGAATCATAGACATGTGCGCCAGAGTATCCATTGTCGTTTGTATCAAGTCCATCGACGACAACAGTAGCAGAATCGATGTACAAACCATGCTCAGAGTTGTTATGGAAGTGCCAATCTGATCCTTGTAATGCTCCACCAGATGAAGACCAAAGTGCTGGACCTGGGGAACCACTGATTTCAACGTCTTCTAAATGTGCGGCAAAGTATGAACTTGTAATCGCTAAGCCTGCACTGTGAGGTCCTTGTCCAGCCTTACCTGCATCGTTAATTGTAAGATTTCTGAATGTAGTACTTGAATCGACGTAATGAAGACGAACACCAACGGTTGATGAATCATCAATAAGGACATTCTCAAGCCAGGCACCAGTCGCATTTACTTCGATTGCAGCCACAGCTATGTCTGCTGTTTTTGCACCTGCTGAACCTGTACCTAGAACAGATAAGTTGGTGAAATCAGCAGTTTCATAATTTGTGTAATTGAAATGATTATCCTTGTCGAGATAAACACCGCGATACATGCTGTTTGTGATCACAACATCCCTGAACACACCGCGCGTGTTACCTGAATCATCGATATGCCGAACAATAATTCCTGTATCGCTTTTATCGATTCGTAAGTCCTCAAACAATGGAACACTGTCTTCCACCCAAACAGCAGTTGGCTCACCTAGAGTCGCTCCTGAGATATTATCCATGACAATATCCTTGAAGATTCCACCTGAACCTCCCCAAAGATTCAACCCTCGCAACAAGTGATCAGTGAAGTAAGCACGCTCAACGATGGGGGTTGAACCGGAACCTACAGACATACCGATACCATAACGCCAATCGTTTTGGAAGGGCAAGAAGCGACCTGCTTGCTCGACATGCAAGTCGCGTATGACTGGACTGGAACTTCCAAACATGTCAATTCCGACTCGATCTGGATTGAAAATGGTGACATTGTTCAGTACAGGGTTGGAGCCATACAACGTTAAGCCAAATATCGAATCTTCAATATGAAGATGATTTATGATGCTCCCTCGGCCGTTGGATGATGAGTTGAATTGAATTCCTTCATGATCACTTGTACTCGTTGAACTTGAAGAGAGGACAACTGGACAGGTTGGTGTTCCTTGTATCGTAATCCTTCCATCGACAACAATACGTACACCTGATGACAAGGTAACGTTCGTACATGATGTAATCAAGAGTTCATCCTGAATATCCACATAATAATTTGAAGTTAAATCCACAGTACCCGACCATGTTGTTGTCGATCTTGCAGAAACATAAGCCTCAGCCTCAGAATTTTTTTGTTCAAGAGGCTCCCCATTCGCCATTGGTGAAAGCGACATGAAAAGAAGAAGGCAAAGGAATACGCCTGCCACCAACGGTTGCCTCCTTACCATGTTAACTCATCGAAAGCAATGCCATTTGAAGCCATCCGTTGGTTGATTAAAGCAAAATCACTTACCCCAAGCGATAAAACCCGTATACTCAAGGGGTAAATCATGCCTGAGGCATTTATCTTGTTCAAAACTGAGCCGTCGCATGAGCGTGATGTCTACCTCTCTCTCACATCACACCAAGCGGTACAAGAAGTCCATGCCCTCTACGGAGAATTCGATTTACTTGCCCGAATAAGCAGTGATTCAGCACAAAATTTAACCAACCTTTTGATGAAAGAGTTTAGGACTATCGAAGGGATTCGAGACACGCAGACACTTATTGCAGTCGACTACTGAGGTGATGAAATGGCAATAGGATTTGTATTGATTACAACAAAACCCGGTGAAGAAGAAAGGGTTCGTACTGCGTTAGATTCCATCGAACATGTGACCGACCGTTGGATGTTATTTGGCGAATTCGATATTATCGCTCGCGTTCAAGCGGACGATGAATTTGTACTCACCCGATGCATTGTTGAGGAAATACGGCCCATTCAAGGCATAAAAGACACGAAAACAATGATTGGCGCTGAACTCTAATCAGATGGACTGATGAAGTTGTCTGGAAAGATTTCGAGCTCTGTTAGGACACCCAGACAAACGAAATCTGAGAATTGCCTCACGAATTGAGGGGACTTTTTGTTGCGGCTCTAAGAAAGAGCGTAACGCCCACCATCGTGCAACCAGTCGATTTGCTGTTGCTGATTCTACAGATTCGATTAAAGCGATATCAACGATCGAATGAATGTGTTGAGCCCGAAACGGTTCTGTTTCAAGCAACGCTTCACACAGAAGGAGTTGAACTGATGCTTTGTAGAGTGGCTGTTTCAACTGTTCCGAGACGCGTTCAACTTCCTTAATGGTTAGAGCAAATTCCATTGTATTTGGCTTAGATGCTGCTACAGACGCTTTCGCTGATAGGAATTGAACGAGAGTGTCATGCTCAGATGCAATTGAAATCAATTGATCTCGAAGGAAAGCAGCTCCTGAAAAATCACCTTTGTGAAGCGCTATTGAATGTTTCATAACAACAAGGGACGTGAGGACGATTTGCCGAACTGAAGGCTCCTCTGGAGGAATAATGTCTTGAATCATCCGTTCTAAAACAATCAATTGTTCAGATTTATTTTCATCGACGAGGTCATCGATTGCTCTAGAGATAACAGACAATTGGAGGCGTAATTTTTCATTCGGATCTTCGAGAACTTTGTATGCTTTTTCAAACGATTCTATCGTCCCTTTTTTCCCTTCAAAGTGAGCGATTTGAAGACGAAGATGATCAAGTCTCGAATCCTCTTTCACTTCCGAAATATACTCTTTGGCGATTTCGAGTTCTGCTCGATTCAGGGCGTGTTGGGTTGCGAGTCCAATCAATTCAATATTCTCTGGTTGTAAGAGAACCGCTTCATCGAGAAGAGTTGCGAAGGATCCTGAACGTTCGTGCATTAGTACGGTCGCTTGTTGAGACAACAATGATCCAATGTCTTGTTCTCCACGTTGAATTCGATGATGAAACTCAGCGATGGCAGAAAAGGAATCACTGTTTTGGGACCAATGTTCAATCGATTCGAGATGAAGTTTATCCAATTCATCATCAGTTAAGTTTGAACGGCAAACGTTACGCACGAGATGTTGCATTTCCATGGACAAATCATTCGGTATCCATCGCAACAAAGCATGCTCATCGAGAAGAGATACGTCATCAGGATTTATCACTCGCTCTGCTGGAACAGGGAAAGGAAGCATGAGGAAAGGAGGTAGTGCGTCATGCACATCATTGGACACTTCGCCAAGAACGACTTGTTCGACATAGTTTCGAACGTCATCACTCTGTTCAGGCAAAGGAGTAGAATCATCGTACATCAAGATAGCAAGAGGATGCCCGCCAAGGCGTTCAGCGATTTCTGTTCTCTTTTTATCGTCCATCTCTTCACCAAGCAATTGTATTGCTTGCTTTGTTTCCAATGGACCCAGTGAAAGCACTGGACCTTCTGTTGCGAATGGTTGAGGCTCTCTGCCAATGAGAATTGTTGGTATATTCATCTCCTTCAAGGAAGAAAACAATTGAGAAAAGGCATCTTTATGACGATCACTTACTGCTTGGATATCATCGATGATGAGTACTGTTTCTGGTTGATTGATGAAAAGAGAAACATAAGCCGATACATCGAGCATCGTCGAGGTCTCAAAACCAAAACGTTGCATAAGCATTGAAACGTCTGTGTAAGCATCAACTCCTGCCCAACGCACTGTCTTACCATCTTTAGCTAAAATCTCTGCAAGAGAACGGGCAAGAGTTGATTTGCCAATTCCAGGTAATCCGCGAAGATGAATCTGTTCTCTTGCATCGAGATGTTTTAACAATCGTTGCGTTTCCTTTTCCCTTCCAATGAGAGAAGTAAATGTTGGCGCTTGTCCAAAAATTTGCGAAGATGCATCAGATCTGGAAGTAACCTTTTCATCACTGTTCTGAAGAACGAAATCTCGCCCCTCTTCAGTAATATGGACAACCTTTCTCTTTCGCCTCCCACCTCCTAAAACATGAGCTTGTCGCGTGAAAAGAAGTTCTTTCTCTTCGAGTGTCGACATGGGTTGGAAAAGGGCGGAACGAACGACTCCTATACCGTCGGCTATGCCTTCAAGAGAAAGAGAACGTGGCACGTCCCATGCAGATTCGAGAGAGGCTGGATGCGTGTCCAACCATCGTAAAATCCGTAGCATAGAGGAGGATAACACGTTGATTCCTAGTGTATCGAAGCACGCCATACATTTGGATTTGTCCGCTTCGTGTTTGAGAAGAAGAAATGCGCGTTCTTTTGACCTATGAGTGCGAGCAATTTCCATGCCGGTCGATGCTGCATCCATTGATTTGCCGGCATCTCCCGGCGTATATCTCTTCAAAACAAATGAAGGACGAGTACTCTATGTTGGCAAAGCAACTCGACTGAATGAACGAATACGTTCGTATTTTGCCACGAATCCGGATCGCCAAATGATTCCTGAGTTAGTATCACGTTCAGACGATGTCGAATGCATTGTTACAACAACACCTCAGGAAGCGCTCATCCTTGAACGACAATTGATCCGAGAACATAAACCAAGATTCAATTCAATGTTGAAAGATGACAAATCGTATCCATACTTGGTACTAACAGCAGAAGAATTTCCTCGCATTATGTACACTCGTCATCCACCAAAGAAAGCACATCGTTGGGGTCCTTTTCCAAATGCTGGTGCTGCAAAGCAAGTGATGCAATTACTACGACGCCACTTTGGAATTCGAGACTGTAAGGAACTCTTACCTCAAGGGTGTTTAGCAATGCACATTGGTCTATGTACAGGGCCATGCATCAATGCTGAAGGTTACAATGAACAAGTCTCAATGGTTAAGAAAATTCTCAATGGAGAAGCGACTGAATTACTTGAGGAACTTGGAGAAAAGATGGACGAATGTTCGAGCAAGATGATGTTTGAAAGAGCTGCATATTATAGAGACCAGATACGTTCCATCCGCACAACAATCGGACAGCATGTCGTTTCAAGTAAGTTGTATCGAGACTGTGACGCAATTGGTTTTGCTGAACAAGGCGACCTTGCTGCATTGATTGTCCTTCATGCAGATGAAGGTGTCGTCAAGGGCCAAGAAGTCTGGCCTTACGTTCATCGAGGAGATATTGGCGAAACCGTTAGTCACTTCATCAGTGAACACTATGTTAACAGAAGACCGCCTCGTTTGTTACTCACACCGACACCACTCCTTGATGGCTTACAAGAATGGTTAGATGAACGACGCGGTTCCGCTGTTGAAGTGCGAACGCCGGTCCGTGGTGATATGGTTACACTTCGAACGCTTGCAGATCAGAACGCTGAAATTCAAGTTTCTCGATTGTCGAATAAATCCAGTGGTTCTCTGGAACAGAGGGCTGCAGATGAAGCGGCTTTGTTGCTCGGTTCTGAACAAATGAATCACGTTGTTTGCTTTGATATGGCTCAACTTCAGGGCGATGAACGAGTTGGTGCAAGTGTTGTCATGCGTCATGGCCGACCTGCAAAGAAAGAGTATCGAACATACATCGTAAAAGGGGATGCTATGGATGATTTACGTATGATGAAAGAAGTCATAGAACGATGGTTAAAGCGTCAAGAAGAATGGCCTGATTTGCTACTTCTTGATGGAGGTCAGACACATCTGGATATCATCAGAAAATTGCTCAAAGAACATGGAGTTCAAGATCGATTTGAATTAGCAGCACTCGCAAAACGGGAAGAGACACTCTTCAGAGAAGACAAGGAACCCATTGTCCTGGATCGTAGAGGGAGAGTGTTTGTTCATGCCCGAGATGAAGCCCATCGGTTTGTCAACACATTCCACCGAAAGAGAAGAAAGAAGTCTCGCTTAGGCGATCCTTTGGAAAATGTTCTTGGCCTCGGAGCAAAAAAACTACAGACATTGATCCGTCATTTCGGTGGACGTCAAGGCATTAGCAATTCGAGTATTGAAGATCTCAAGACAGTACCTGGCATTGGCCCATCTCTTGCAGACCGAATTCACGAAGCATTGCATCGTTAATCGAATTGGTCATTTTGCATCGCTTCAAAGGGATCGATTCCCTCTTCATATCCGCCAACTTGTCGATCAACTAAACCAGCCATCTGAGCAAAGTCTGATTCAGATAAGCCCATTTTCTGAGCCTTCAATAGTGAATTCTTTGATTCCCGTGCAGCTTTCTTCTTTCGCTTTTTCTTACGTCGCCTACGAATAAGGAGAATCAAAAGGATGACAACAACGGCAGGATATGCCCAGAATTGACCGAGAAGATACATCCATGTCACTTGTAATCGGATTGTAATCTCATCATCAAGATCCTCAGGTGGAATCGTGTATGTTATCACCTGACGACCATCTTCCATTGTGAGAACCATATTACCTTGTGTTGAGGTAGCTTCAATTGCTTTGATGCCCTTTGGCAGTGTGAAACTTACTGGTCCAGAAAGATCTAATTCTGTTTCTTCATGAACAGTGGTATCCCATGAACCAGTTTCGAAGACCAACGCCTCTCCATCTTCTGGTGGGAAGGTTATGCCATCAGCAGTAACGATACTGTTTGAAAACATCGAAGAGATGCTGTCCATCATCGAAACCATTGGAGAAAGGAATGGGGATTTGATTGAATCTTCAGTGAGCAACGAGAATGTAAGGAGATCGAGATCACCTGAGAAAAGATCTCCCCACGGACTGGAAATAGCCAACGTGTATCTCACTTTTGGAATCTTAATCGAAACACTGAGTGGAATTTCATCGCTAACAGTTAGACCAGGTTCTCCAAGTCCAGCAAGACTGGTAATAATCTCAAAATCACCAATATCAACTTCGTTAAATGGTGAATCTTCAAATTCAGTGAGTTCCTTTGAGAGTATCTGTATTTCATTGGTTAATTTGACACCAACATCTGTACCAAAATCCATCAAGCCTTGTGATGTGAGATTGAATTGAATGAGTCTGTCCTCATCACAATCTGATATGTCTTCGTTATCGGGATCGAGACACTTTTCAATGACCTTTGGAGTATCTGTTCGACTCATAATATCGCCCATTAACCGAACCAAGTCACTTGGAATAACATCCATTCGTATGGTCGTATCATCATTAACATCATAGTAGCCTTGTGGTAAAGCAACTCGATGAACGACTGCACTTGCTTCAAGGCCAAACTCAACCGATACTGACTTTGTCCACTCGTTGATATCAAAGGTTCCAAAATCAATATCCAGCGTTGTTGAGACACATGTCTTCTGAGTTTGAACACAGATGACCGTTCCATCTTCGTTCTCTATCGGATGATTGTACGTGTATGGCGAAGGACCTGCAATTGATATCTCGTTACGGTTGTCACCCTCTAGAGAATGTTGGAGGATAATTCTATCCTCACCGTCTATGGTTTCAATCCAACTCGGTAAAATTAACTCCAAGGTAATCTCCGTTGGAGGGAGATCTGAAGGAATCATATTTTCAAGGAAATCAGTATTCAGAACGGTTTCGAGAGAAAGACCAGCATCCATCACACGACGTAAATCATCTTCTGTAATGTTGTCAATCTGTTCTGAGAAGTCTGTTTCAGGGATATTATCCCGGATAATATCGAGTAAACCAAGATTGAATGTATTGCTTGTTGAACGAAGATAAATCGGATGATTATATCCCATTGCAGATGGACCTTGAATACAATATGAGATTGTTGAGGGAGGAGTCACTGTTTCTGAACAGCCAGTAGAATGGGTGTAATTCAGCCCTCCTGCTGCACCTTGTATCCCATCTGCTACAGAATCACTCACCCACGTTAATTGACTCATCTCAATATTTTGATTTCCAGGGATTGAATCTGAAAAGGCATCTCCGATTGAATCTACTGGAAATTGATCTGTGAAATCATCAAGTGGAGCAATTCCATTTTCATAAGCAAGACGGATTCCATCAGAAGTAATCTGTGGAATTGTTGCCAGACTGGATAATTCGACAAGAGAGATCCCCCAGTTCGTCATCGTGGTTTCATCGAGATAATTTAATCCAGCGACAAAGTCAATTTGGACAGCTTGTTCATCGAAAAGATCAACTGTTAGGTAAAGAGAAACCGCTTCATCATTAGGATCGAGTTCAACCACCTGAGTTGTGGATGAATTTCGGTAAGCCATGGTAAGGCTCACTGTTTGATCGATACGAGGGTCACCTACTCCTGCATTGAGATTGTCGACCGTCCATTCGCCTGCAAAGTAGGCAGGAGGGCCCGGTCGAGCAGCCACAGAACCATTACTATCAACACCAATAATGGTTGCATAATCTGGCGGATTAATCGAGAAAGTTGAAGCATGGCCAGGCTCAGCGAAAACATCGAATTTTGTTGTAAGCTCAGAACCCATAATCAACAGACCTTGATATGCACGTTCTAAATCTAAATCTGTATTCTCGAGAAGATTGAACGTACTGGTAGACAAACTAATATCGGCTATTGTCGAGAAGCATAATGGAGGGTCGAAGACGTTGTTTTGACTTGCTCCTTCTCCACCATAAATCGAATCTATTGAAGCATCTGTTGTACAAGGAATTGTCGTGCCTCCCTCTGTATAAGATGTATCGTATTGTGTATTAATGCCGTTTACAGTTCCGAATCCTGATGCAAGAAGATCTTGAATTGTGCTCTGGACTTCTCCAAGCATTCGATCCCCCACTGTCCCAGAGCCATCATCATAAGCAAAGTAACTACGAATCATGTCTGCAGGAATTCCATCATTTACATCCAAGCCATCGTTTGCAAGTGCTGATTGTATAAGCGGGTCGTCAAGTCCAACTTTACTTCTATCGAATTCTCGAATTGCCCAACTCAATGAGAGCGTGATTCTGGAGGTATCTTCCAAATCGAAGTCATATGTACCACGGATCCAATCTTGCTGATTTGGTGTTCCATCGTCGTTTGAATCGTAGTCATCGCATTCGCTCATACCTGCACCATCACATGCAGCCATTCCATCAGCAGAGGCTAATGGAGCAATGATCGGTATTACGAAAAACAGTGTGAAACATAGACAAAAAAAGCGAATTTTCCCATTACTCTCGGCGTCCATGTTAACCCCACAATCCGAAGACCTTCAAAGGACTTCCCCATACGAGTGGTTAGTGACGTGGCTATGGACGAACTTTCTGCAGTCATTGTTCCCATCCAATTTGGAGAGGTTATGTACGAAAATCTTCGTCGATTAAATGCCTTGAACAAACAGTATTCACCTGTACGTATCAACGAAGAACTCGCACTTCCAATTCATTCTGAAATCACCTCTTTTCATTCAATGGAGATTCCTTACAGAATTGAACGAATGAAGTTTGAACATTCACCACCTTCATTGAATCCTCACCAGCAATTGAAGGAAGTAATTCAGGGACTGATTCCTCAAGGGATGGGACATGTTTTGGAGTTCATACCTACAAAATGGGAACGCTTAGATGATCTTATTCTTTTTCCGAAAGAAGCGTTTACTCAACCTATTTGGGACGAGATAATTGAAGATAAGAACGACTTCTTTGAACAGATTGCAAATGTATTGCAAGGACAAAGAGTTGGACGTCAACAACCAATTGCAAACGACACAATTCGCTCATCTCAGATGGAATTATTGCTTGGCGATTCTGGTTGGGTCGAGGTAAAAGACAACGGATTGTTCTATGGATTTGATGCATGTAAAGTGATGTACTCTTCGGGAAATGTTACCGAACGACACAGAATGGGCTCACTTGATGTTAAGGGTGAAATCGTAGTTGATGCCTTTGCAGGGATAGGATACTATTCCCTGCCTTTGCTTGTACATGGGAAAGCCGCCCATGTGCATGCTTGTGAGTTAAATCCGGAGAGTATCAAGGCGTTGAAATGGGCTGCTGAAAAGAATGGTGTTTCCCATTCGATTACAATCTATGAAGGAGATAATCAGTCAACACTCCCTACATTACGAGGCATAGCAGATCGGGTCCTTTTGGGATTACTTCCAAGTTCTGAAGCAACGTGGAAGCCTGCTATTTCAGCACTCAAAGAGGAGGGTGGAACCCTCCATATTCACATGAATGTTGAAGAAGAACATATCGAACAATGGATGATAGATACAATTCAAACTTGCTTGGGTTTTTCAAAACAAGATGGCCGTGACTGGTACTGTACCTATCAACATCTTGAGAAGGTAAAGTGGTACGCACCACGTGTACGTCACGTCGTACTCGATGTTTCATTCTCATCAAGTAACTCTGCATCATAGACAGTCAATTCAGTTGATTCGCTTTTTTGGCTCAAGGCAAACATTGTACCGCCACCAATTGCAACTGCCAAACCGAGTAAAATTAAGATGAGAATTCCGCTTGAAACTCCTCCATCTTCGTCTCCAGCGACGCCTTGACCACTCAGTTCCCCATTTGGATCTGCGACACCAATCATCTCAATTTTGTTGATTCGAACCTCATAAACTGGACGTCCGGCTGATGAAAATGGATTATCAAGATCGGTTCCAGTTGCATCGTCTGATGTAGGCACTTCTGCAATTGCTCTAACATGGCTCATCCCTTGGCGAACAATACCAAAGGTCGCATATCCGCCATCGTCTCTGTTCTCAGGATCGAGCCCGTGAGCTTCTGTTTCAGCAATATACCATTGTGAATCTGCAGAATCTTCTTCTGCACCTCGAGCCATTCCAATGGCTCCATCAACGTGACTTAGATTCTCATCATGCTCGAGTGGAATGGTCTCACCTGTCCCTCCCGAGCCACAATTCAGATTTGTGGCAGGGTAAGCGAGGACTGTTGTACATTCTGGGTCTCCTGATTGAGTGACGAAATCATTGATGACTCGATGGAAGAAAATACCATCATACAATCCATCTTCGACATGTTCAACCATGTTTTCAACCGTGATTGGAGCCCATTGAGGAAACAATTCAATGATGATAACACCATTGACTTCGTCCTCAAAATGCCCTGGTGTGTATGTGACGTCAATGGAAAAAACTGGGTCGTTGTAGTAGGAATATTGCATTGGCGTGTCTTCAACGATTGGGCCATCTTCCCATGTTGATGGATCGATTCCATTGCTTCTCCAATCAGGCTCTTCTTGAGCAGATGTAAGGCTTGGCATCATCAGAAAGATTGCAATAAGAACAAACGAAATCCTGTAGAGTCCGCCTCGTCGCATATCATAGCCATTGTGTGCTAATTCATCAAACATGCGTTCATTGTCGTTGGTCATCGAGGCACGATTTCAACAGGTCAGCAAATTCTGCAAGTTGTTGCGATATGTCATAGTGGTGGTTACCGACAAAGAAACCTTGTTCATGGATTTTATTTGCAGCATCAAGCGGGCCATGAATACTGTGATCAAGGTGTTCAATAACGGGATTGAGGGTGAAATTACCTGCAACGATTGGTCTGGTTTCAATACCAGCTTCTCGAAGAACATCGAGAACAGGAGCACGTTCACACCAATCAGGTAACACAATTGAAAAGCCAAACCACGACGATTCGCCAATCTCTTTTTGAATCATGATTTCTGGCACCTCTTTCAACAAATTCTGGAACGTTACTGCATTCTTTCTTCTTCCTGAAATGATGCCATTCACTTTACGAAGTTGTGCTTGTCCAATGGCACCTGACATTTCAAGCGGGCGTAGATTGTATCCTGGAAGGACGAAGCGGAATGATTCCATAAATGGGTCATTTGATTTCTCAACAACGTGATTTTCTTGAGGAAGATTCCTGGTCCAGCCGTGAGCGCGAAGTGAAAGCATAACGTGGTACAACTCTTCATCATCAGTGACCGTAACACCACCTTCCATTGTTGAGATATGGTGACTAAAGAAGCAACTGAAGGTGCCAGCAAGACCGAATGTCCCCGCTTGCTTACCATCGATTGTCGCCCCTAGAGATTCACAGTTATCTTCGATGACATACAAATTGTTCTTTTCTGCGATTTCTAATAATCGATGATAATCAACAGAGTTTCCAAGAAGATTAACTGCGAAAATGAGTTTTGTTTTCTCAGTAATTGCTGCCTCGATTGCATCAAGATCAATATTCAATGTTTCTTCATTAATATCGACAAAGCGCATTGTGAGCCCATATTGATGCACTGGAAAATATGTGGTTGACCAAGAGACAGCTGGTACGAGAACCTCATCCCCTGGCTTCAAGTCAATTCCTTTAGCGTAAATCATTCCTGCAACTGCAAGAAGATTTGCGGAAGAACCTGAATTGGACATAAGTGCGTATTTTGCTCCGAAGAATGAAGCAAATTCTTTCTCGAATTTTTCGACTTCTGGTCCCATACTGAAACGATCGCTTTCGATTACTCGTTGAATCGCATCGTATTCTTCATGGTCCCAAGTACTGGTTGCTAGTGGTAAACTCATTGTAATACCTCCCTGAGATGGTCATACGTGAACATCAATGCTTCTTCAAATTGCGTTTTTGGTGACCAGCCGAATTCTTTCTGCTTTGAAAGTTCCAAACAGCGTCGTTTTCGGCCTACTGGACGGTTTAAATCATGCTGGAGTTCACCGCCATAGCCAATTACTTTGGCCATGTACTGATGCATCTCATTGACGCTTACTTCAACTCCGGAACCAACATTCATGACCTCTGGTAATTCAGAAAATCTCGACAATGCTGTATTCAAAAAATCAGCCAAATCTGGTGCGTAGAGAAATTCTCTCTTAGCAGTGCCATCTCCCCAGATGACAATCGGCTTGTTTCCATTTTCTTTTGCTTGATGCATTCGATGAAGAATGGCAGGCAACATATGACCGGTTTCCAGAGAGAAGTTGTCATAGGGCCCGAATAAATTGCATGGATGAACGGTTTTGAACGAGACTCCATGTTGTTCATTTGCCATAGCGCATGCCCTATAAACCACGTATTTGGATAGAGCATAGCCTTCGATTGGCCCCTCAAAAGCGCCATCTCCTAGAGAATCTTCTCTCAACGGTTGAGGGGCATCGTTTGGATATACGGTCGCACTTCCAACATTGATCATGTTGCTGATTCCATGTTCAACACACCCTCGAATAAGATTGAGCCCCATCATCACGTTGCTATCAAAAGAATGGTGTTTCGTCGTTGTATTGGAAGCAATTCCAGAAACATAAGCGGCGCAATGAATAACTGCATCAATCTTGATCGATTTCAAAAAATTCATCGTCGTATTCGAATCGGTTAAGTCCAATTCTTCACGGTTTGGAGAATGAACGGTATGGCCTGATTTCTCAAGCAGTGGAACGAGGTGACGCCCCAACATCCCAGAGCCGCCTGTCACGAGAACATTGGCCATGCGTCGTGCTACTACCTCGACCTTAAATAGGAATGTCCATAGGGAAAATCAGTCACTTTGGTGAGGAAGATAAGAGGGTTGATGTATTTTGAAAATCCTCATCTGTACAATCTCTCGCAACAATGCAAAGCGATTAAAGAAATGGAATCGACAACTGAACTCTTTACTCGACAACCTCTTACAGAACAATTCTGTGGAACTTTCAATTTACGAAAATGATTCTACAGATGGGACTGGGCAAATCCTCACTCAATATGCTTCTGAATTGTCCAAAAGATGCACAACGACATTTACTTCAACCAAACTCGGAACTGAACATTTGATCGGAAAGGAAGGAGCGAGAGTCAAAAATATTGCTGCTGCACGGAACAATTGCCTTGAGCAGGCCTCGGATCTAGGCATGTTTGAGAAGATCATTTTTGTCGAAACAGATGTCATTTACAACCCATCTGATGTTTTGACAATGTTGCATCACCCAGGAGACATCGTATCAGGATTTACAACCAATGCCATGGGAGAATTCTACGACGCTTGGGCAACCAGGAAAACATCGGAAGAAACATGGTGGAATCACGGTATTCCTGAGGTAGAAACCCCTGTATGGTCGACGTTCAACGGAGTTTGCGTCTACAATTCTAAACCCTTCTCTGAAGGCGCTAGGTTTGCTGGAATAAATCCAAGAACGAATGAAATTGATTGCGATACTACTGTCATTTGTGAGGTGTTTCGGATTATGAAAGCCAGTGAAATCATTATGCTTCCGATCAAAGTCCGACATCCACCAAATACATTCAAGGAACGTCTTTATTTTCTCAAACAACGCTTCCTTAGAAGAGGTGCATAAAATGAAAACCGCCCTCTTTACTGTTAGCTTTAATCGACCGGATTTAATGCAACAACTCCTCGATGGACTCAATGAAAATATAGACGACTTAGATGGACTTGATGTCTATCATTACATCGATGGCGGTCCTAAATCAGACCAACCTGCTATTCAAAAAATAATCGAGGATTCTGAAGTACCATTCACTTCAATTGTTCTTCGAGAAGAGAATTACGGCGTAGGAAGGAACCTCATCGGAGCAAGACGTGATCTGTTTGATGCTCATGGATATGATCGTGTTATTTTGATTGAAGACGACCTTATTCCCGGACCGAACTTTATCAAAACAACACTCTCACTCGCAAATTGGGCGAAATCATTCAATGATGTTGGTATGGTTCAGGTATGGAATCTTCCACATCGAGAAATCACTGAAACTGACCTCGATATCGTTGAACCAACGCACGAGCATTTCTACTCGTATTGTATTGATGTCGAAGTTTGGAATGAAATTAAAGACACGATTTACGCATATGAAAGCCAGTACTTGCTAGGTGTATCCTATGCAAACAAGGACTGGAAAGCGATCCGGAAGAAATTCATGAAACCACGTTATAGTAAGAATCGAACGATGAGAGAATCACCTACACTTCTCTCATCAGATTATGAACATCCAGCTCCGTTTGGAAAGCGACTCAAGCGAACAGTTCCTACTGGACAAGATGCAATAACAGCACTCGCATTGTGGGAGAAAGGGTTTGTTCGTATCGCAACGCTTGCTCCAAGGGCAGTCATGAAGGGGATTGATGGCGTCCACAGCACTGCTGAAGTCTTTGACAAACTTGGACTCAACAAGCAAGCACAGTATGTTTGGCAACAAGAAGTTCCGCTTACATTTAGACTTTTGAATGAATGAGTTCATGGCCTACTGTTAAGTCAAAGCATCGCCATCCTCTTCAAGGTCGACACATTGCGTATTACATGGCAGAGGAGGTACTGGGTGCAGAAGCCCTCGATATCCCTCCTACACCTGAGATTCCATCTCAGATAACTATTGAAGCCAAAACCGATTCTGCTCGTAGTCGAATCCAACTGAACATCACGTTAGGAGCAACAATTGCATTTTGTATAACATTCCTCCTTTTTGCAATGACATTTGGTGAAATGCTCACATCAGAATCTGAGACTCAGTCTTCATATGAATGGTGGGAAACACCCCTCGATGAACGTCACATGATGGATCTTCCTATGGATACAATGAGAGCACAGTTGCCCGAAAATGGAACCTACGAGATACTACCCTATACGGAACATTTTGTAACGGTCGAATTACCAGCATCTGAACAAGATGTTGGGTTTCCTGATGAAGCGAAAATGCATGTAGCTATTTGGCTTCCAGATGTTCCTGAAGGTACCAAGGTCCCTGTTATCATGACAATTCATCCGTACTATGACTTCGGGGGCGAAGGAATGCCGGGCGTTGGTGCTGATTCAAATCCAAACACAATCCCTGACGGTGGTGTAGGCAAGTGGGTCTATGACACGTTTGTACCTCACGGGTATGCTCTGGCTCAAGCAAGTACCTTTGGAACAGGGCAATCCACACACTGTCAAGATGTGAAAGGACTTGGAGAACAAACAGGAATTCAGGCGGTTGTTGACTGGCTTGGAGTCCAGAACTGGTCGAATGGAAATGTCGGCTTGATGGGTAAATCCTATGCAGGTACAACCAACTGGGAAGCAGCTCAACAGCCATCTGAACATCTGAAGACCATCGTTCCAATTTCAGGTTCGATCGGTGTACAGGAAATGTTCTACCGAAATGGTTCCTCTGAAGCTCGAGCAATGGGGTATGATGCTGCATACCAAGCAGCAACGACTGATTTGACAACTGATGACCTGCGAGTCTGTTCCGATGACTTAGCAGGCCCCCTTAATCCATGGACGACCTATGCATGGGCTGAATTCGGTGGTGGAGATTGGAGCGATTATTGGGATGAGCGACGCCATTTACCAGATGTTCTCGAAAACTATCGAGGCAGCGTCTACTTAGTTTGGGGATTACAAGACTGGAACGTCGATCCTTATCATGCGTTCCCAACCTATCAGTTGATGCGGGATGCTGGAATCAATGCTAGAGCTATTGCAGGCCAATGGGCACACAATTATCCTGATCAACCGGATCGACACAGTGAACTTGGAACAGGATACGGTGGAGAAGCCTATCCAAATATGAGTCGAATGGATTGGGCTGTTGAATTGTTTGGATGGTTCCAATATTATCTGAAAGACATCGGTGACGAACCTGAGCCGATGGTGCAGATTCAAACAAACGATGGCCAATGGCACGTTGAGGAAACATGGCCTCCGGAAGACATGGTTTGGCAAATGGAAGAAATCGGAAGTGATTGGTCAGGCGATGGAGTGGTCAATGGACTGGGTGGTTCGGTTACTCTTACAAGCCCACAATACGAGGAAGCATTGCATATCTCTGGACTCCCCACATTGCATGTTGATGTAACAACACAAGCCTGTAATGGTGGTCAGATTTTTGCTACTATGTTCGATGATACGACAAACCTGCGCCTTGGTCATGCGACTATGGATATTCGCTATCGTGATGGTGGATTTGAAGCAAATCCTGCAGCACCGTTTTCCGGATATACGATGTTAATGGAATTTAATCCAATGGATGTTATCGTCCCAGCTGGACATTCAATACGAATTGAACTTACAGAAACTGGAGAAGATTATCTTCCTGGTCCTTGTGCAACAAATCCACTTGGTGGATTATCTATTGATGGAGGAATGATTGGCCTTCCATTGATCGATCGTCCTGTCAACGATGATGCTTGGTTCCTTGCTCCTGCTTGGTGGGAACAACAACCGATACCTGCTTGATCAATCTTCGTCGTCTTCTTCGTAAGGTTGCCACTCTTCTTGGCCTTCTTCGCGGTACCACCAGTAGCCATCATCATCCTCAAACCACTCAGTTCCGTTTTCGTCGATGGAGTAATTTTCATCATCTTCATCTTCATATTCTTCTTCTTGAACAGCAGTTGGATCAGCGAGTCCAGATTCACTCGAAATCATAGCCTTGACGTTTTGTAATTCATCTTCGTCATCAGTAAAGACACGGTTTTCAGTTCGGATTTGCGCTTGGTGATCGCCTGCTTCAATCGCTTCATCTGAATCTGCATAGAAATCATCTGTCATTCGAGCTTTGAAATCTTCAAATTCATCTCTACCAAAACTGCCAGTGAATTCTTTGCCAGAAGCAGACATCAAATCATCAAGATTCTTCCTTTTTCCAAGATTAAGATCAGGCGAATCTGGAGCATCTCCTGCGTAGAATGAATCTTCTTCAGCGAATTTTGGGAAAGAACGCCCTTTGGGGTCGGATTCTTCAATCGCCTCGATGACTAAGTCATGTTCATCCTCGTCAATTTCTTCGTCTTCGTAAGCAGTTCCAACGACATCAACAAGTTTGCCAAGGGCTCGGCCGAGCTTCTTATCATCGCTGGCATGCTCGGAAGTGAGTTTCTCAACTTGCTTGAGAAGACGCTCATAGGGTGTGCCAGTAAGAGCGCCGAGAAATCTTCCGAATCCCCCTCGTTTCTTCTTGGCCATGGGACTTGCTTGTGTCGAGGGGCTTTCAAAGATTGTGCTTTTTTGCAGTTCATTGATGAATCACCGATGCTTCGGACGTACGTGGTCGAACCATGGTTGGTAGAAGCGATGCGTTCTTACAACGCGGAATCGCATTCTATGAGGCATTCCTATGCAGCACAGTTGCACCTAACCGGTCCCTTATTCCGAGACCTTGTCCTATGGGCACTGCAGGCATTACCCGATGAAATCCTCGTCGGATTAGATGTTCATCCTGATCGGAAACACATCGATGAGGTTCAGAGTGCATTTGAAGGCAGTGAACATGTCTCAAATCTCTTTGGTGGACATGGGCTTGTCATCAAAGAAGCACATGTTGTCAATCGAGGCGATTCATATTCAGTACACC
>JAKMFY010000048.1 GCA_022425185.1 Candidatus Poseidoniaceae archaeon
ATGATAGATTGAGACATTCAATGGTCAGGTTTTGAAGAGACGGGAATGATTCTTCTTCCATGCTATCAAATGTGGCTTCTGGAAAGAGGTTAACCACAGCTTCTGAAATTTTGGTACCATCATCTCCGGGTTTCAAAATCGTTGTCAATGAGATGGAAATACCTTCATCTCTGCCATTATAGGTTAATGGTTTGATGTCCATGAGTAGAGGGATGCATAAACCGCTTTTCAATCTGCTTCTAAGGTGAAGAGTCAAAACCACATCTTCGATGTCGATGTATGGCGGCAGAGCAAAACCCTTGGCTTGCGACTGTCATCCCAGTTCTAAATGAGGAACATCATATTGGTAACTGCCTTTCGTCTTTGATATCTCAAACGCTTCCATCGAGCGAACATATGATTTTCGTAATCGATGGAGGATCAACAGATTCTACCGTATCCATTGTGAATGAATTGATTACTAAATCAAAGACAAACCATGGTCCTCAAATCGTGTTATTACACAATGAAAACAGATATGTTCCACATGCTCGAAATATGGCTTTAGAACATCTTCCTGAGAGTATTACTCACGTTCTTGAGTACAATGGACACATTGCATCTGACCCAGGACATTTGCTTCTGCTCAAATCAGAATGGGAACGTATTGCTAAACGATATCCGTTGCTGGCAGCATTGGGTTGCAAAGTGGTTGGTAGCTCTCAGAAAAGTTCGACTGTTGAGTCTTTCATTGATGAAACGCTACAGAATCCTTTGGGTGGAGGTCCTGGACAATTTTCAACATTCACAAGAGAAGGCGAGACCAAGACTCCAGCGTTTGCTCTGCACTTACGAACTGCTTTGGAAAAGGTGAATGGTTGGGATGAGCGGTTCATCACAAGTCAAGATAGTGATCTGAGTATGCGATTAATTAAGGAAGGATTCACGCTTTATCGCACTCCAAAAGTAGTGGTTGAGATGAAGCGCAGGACCTCTCTGATGTCTTGGTATCTCATGAGCCATCGCTACGGTTTTTGGAGAAGTAAAGTGTTGATGAAACACCCTTCTAGGATCGTCTTTAGAGAATTTCTTCCTTTGTTTGGGGCTATGCTCACAATAGGACTCTTTGTGTTTAGTTTCCAATGGTGGGTATTTCCTATTCTAACATACGCTTCTGCTCTGTTGTTATCTGGTATCTATTCTTCGAGAAAAGGAATATCCAATCTTCTAGGAGTTCCATTATGCCTTCTTATCCTTCACATTGGATTTACGATTGGACTTTTGGATGGTTCTGCTCGAAAGGGTCGAGCATCTCGAGATCGTTGATGAACATGAATAGAGAATACATAAGAAGCATCGTCCGGAGTTGATAGCATGACGACAAAGAAAACAACGGCAATTGGGTTGTTCCTCTTGCCTCTCTTTGTCATGGCGAGTTTACAGGTTGTTGTCGAACCATTAGGCGATATCATCGCTTTAGGATGGATTTACTTTTGCATTTGGTACGGTCTGGGAGCCTTGATTGGATTCCTTCTTTACAAGCGGACTAAGGTGACAAAAGATCACGAATATCGACGTTTTGAAATCATGAAAAAGATGAAGAATGTTTACGAAGCAGAATCCAAGGGTGTCTGGGAAAAAGATGTTGAACTCAGTTCAGACGTAGCCCTTGACAAAGACAAACTCAATTCAACTATAGGAACGTTTGATCGAGAGGCTCCTGAATTGCAAGTGAAGGAGGATGAAGATACGGAAGTACGTCTTCTTACAGAACAAGGTATTGTCCAAAAAGCGTCAAACCGTTTGTCTGGGAAATCAGATTTTGATGGTGAGGAAATCGATTCAACAGTTGGTTCAGTTCGAAAGAAAAGTTGGATGGACGGAGTAATTGACAGCATCTACGGACTTTTCGGTAAGGACGTTGAAACCGAGCGTGAGGAGAAGAGACTGCAACGACTTCATTCGAACGCTCAACAATCTCCTGTTGTAGCCCAACGTCCTGTGGCACCAATCCAGAAAGTAAGGGAAACCTCCGAGAAGGAATCGAACGAAAGGGATACCATGACGTCCATGAGCGACGATGGTGGCGTCATCAGTTCAACCGAACAAAGCCTAAAACAAATACCAGATGTGCCGGCTGTATCCAGTCAATCGATTGAATCAATGGCAATGCTTGGAACTGTTCAAACTCAGGCTCCATCTATGCAGATGCGATCATCTGGAGGATCCTTTGGATGTTCTGGATGTGGCTTTAGCAACCCTCCCGGTGAACGTTATTGTCAATCCTGTGGAACCACACTTTCATCCTAATCGTATCGTGAGGTTTTAGTGGGTGGTCGCAGCCCAATGGATTGGTGGCACTTTGAGCGACAAGCGAGACTACTACGAAGTGCTTGACGTTGAACGCACTGCAACTGAAAAGGACTTGAAGAATTCATTCCGACGTCTCGCAAGGAAATATCATCCTGATCGAAGCGAAGAAGATGATGCAGAAAATAAATTTAAGGAAATTCAAGAAGCCTATGCTGTGCTCTCTGATTCAGAAAAAAGAGCTCATTACGATCGCTTTGGACATGATTCACCTGGAGGTAATCCCTTTGGAGGATTTTCTGGTGGTGGATTTAATATAAATTTAGAAGACCTCCTTGGGGGTGATTTCTTCTCAGGCTTCTTCGGAGGTGGAGGAGGAGGCGGAAGACGCAGGGAGCGAAGAGGGTCGGATATCCTCGTCCGACACAGTATCGATTTAGCAACTGTTATTTCTGGGAGTGATGAATCAATAGAACTCGATCTTCCAAGCGAATGCATCATCTGCAGCGGTACTGGCGCCAAGGGAGGCAGTACGACCACATGTGATACGTGTCAAGGTCAGGGAAGAGTACGAGTTCGTCAACAAATAGGCCCGTTCGTCAATGAAGTCGTTCAGGACTGTCGTGAATGTGCTGGTGTAGGTTCGACAATAGATTCCAAGTGTGAAGATTGTTCAGGGCTTGGCCATAAAATAGAGTCGAAAACCATTCGGTTTTCAGTACCTCCTGGTGCGGAAGACGGGACCCGTCTTCGATTACGTGGTCAAGGTCAGCCTGCTGAACGGGGCCAAGGAAAGAATGGAGATTTACTCGTTGAGATTGAAGTTCTTACACATCCATGGTTTGAACGAAATGGTTCTGATTTGATTATGTCTCTTCCTCTAGGGTATCCTGATCTTGTACTCGGTACTACAATCACACTCGACCATATTGATGGTAAAACGCTGGACATTGTCATACCTGCCAAGTCATCTGCTGGCCATACTCTTGAAATCAAGAAAAGGGGACTGCCTCGATTAAGGCGAAATGGAAGAGGAGATGTCATCGTACTTCTCAAATTACACATGCCTCGGTCTATTTCGAAAGCTGAAAAGAAACAATTGAAGGCAATGAAAGAAGGACTCAACCCAGAGGATCAATTGCAAACCATTCTTGACGATGCTGCAGATCGAAGAATCAATGGATGATTATTCCTCTTCCAAAGAACGAGAAAGAGTCGTTGGAATTCTCATACCTCTTGGCTGTCCTCCAACATGGCCATTCAATTCAATGTCCACCTGAGTTCCATCCCCTTCAAGTTCAACGGTTAAGAAAATCATGGTTCCCTTAGCTATTGTATCAATGAATATTTCTTCACCTTGGTGCAGCAATCGAGGCTCTACGTTTGTTACGTTCCATGGACTTCCATGTGGAGCATCAAATCGGAATGCTGAAACTTCCCATGTCTCATCTGGAGTGTGTAAACCAATGAGCAAAGGCCAGTTCCCTGGCTCTTTTGAAAGACGCTGGTCTAGTTTCCAAATTGCTAAAGATGTTCCTTCTGTTGAATACGTTCTATCTGGAGTTCCCCATGACTCACATGCAGATTGCCATGGCAGTGTTGCAACCGCTTCTAGTGATTTAACAAGCGTCTTCCTCGTTTGCTTTGGAGATTCTGAGCCGCTGTCGAGCAATGCGGTGAGTATCTTCAAACGCTCACGTACAGCTCCCAAACGGCGTCCTTTGGTACGCGTGGATTTGATTTTGTAGAACATAAATAAGGCAGGCAAAATCATTGCAAAGCCAAGAATCCAACGAACGACTATACCCCAGAGTTCCGCTTCTTCAGAAGGTGGGAACCAAGGTTCTTCACCCTCTTCTGTTGTCACTTTCGTGGTTGTGATTGTGTAGGATACGCTCTGTAATTCATTACTCCACGTCTGATTTGCCAGAATGTTTTCATCTTTGTGTGTGAACTCGATAAGGTGCTTACCAGGGCCCACGTTGAGGTATATCTCTCCTTCATTTGAAAGAGGGTCGAATTCAATTGTATATTCTGCTTCGGTTCCATAGGTATCCTGGTTGAGTTCCCAGACCTTGACCAATAACTCTTGGTTGGTGGTTCGTATGACGATGTGGACACGATGTAACGAGTCAACCCATCCATCAACGGACAAGAGGTATACATCTTTTTGATCCAATGCTGCCAACGTCAAAGCACCATCAAAATTAGCTGTATTTTCACTAACCAATATCGGCCAAGGATCAATATTATTGGGTTCTGTGGGGGTGAAATTTGGTGCATCAATACTCAAATTTCCATCAGTAAAAGACTCGATAGATACGTCAACCCAGTGGACGTCAGATATAATTTTCAACATTGCCATTGAAGAATTTGGATATGCATACATACGTTTCACAGTATTTTTACTGATCTCGATTTCAGGCATTGAGATCCAATTTGAACCCACCATTACACTCAATTCAACCTTGATGTCCTCGACCATTGGTGCTAGTCTCACAAAATTTGTTTCTTTGAAACTAAACGCTGTTTGAGATTGTGTATGGCCTATCTGTGTAAATGTGAACGTGTTATCATCAATTTGTTGTGTAAGTGATTTGGAATGGATCGACCGCTGTAATGCGTAAGCGGACTCAGCCGCAGTTGTAGAAATTTTAACAATCAAGCGACCGTCTTCGAGGATGTCGATATATTCTGTTGATGTTAACAAATCTGGATTGGTGCCAGTCGCAGATTCAATAAGTAGTGGAAGAGTTGTTTCCATTGTTGAATTTTGGAAGGAGAAATCAAACCGAATGTGATCTGATGTGTGGTGGAGTTTGAACTCAACGAGGTCTCCTTCTAAAACTTCAACAGCCCAATATTCTGGTGCTTCAGAACGGACTAACCCCGATTCAAACCAGTCAGATGAATACGAACCAATAGATACGGTGTTTAGGTTCCCACGGTGAACGTCAACACATTCTGCGGATGAGACGCAACGTCCTTTGGAATCAAGATTGAAAGCATCTCCTGGTGCTGGACGCTGTGAAGGATGTTGAGAATCAGGTGCAACGAGGATTGAGGTTGTAATGGTCTCTGTTTCAACAGATGATATTGAAAT
>JAKMFY010000057.1 GCA_022425185.1 Candidatus Poseidoniaceae archaeon
GGTAAGAGATGCGGAAGAAGAAGAGGCTAATTGGCGGTTTGCAGCAAGTGGATAGGATTCACAGATACAAGCAACAGCCATCAATCCACCTACAGTCCATAGGAATCCAATATCAACTGTTGTAGCCATGTCTTTGAGTGTCCCCATACCGATGAAAACATCTAGAGAAGTGAAGTAACCTCCAATAGCAAAGATTGGGAATGCAATCATTGCAAGAGTTGCTGCCATAGCACCAGGCCGAGCGACGACCCCAGTAGCATTACCTACTGCCGTCATTATGATATTGACTGAACCTGCGAAGATAGGCAGAAGTCCAAGCGTCATCAGAATAGCACCGAGATTCTCAAGGAGTGTACCTGCATCCGCAGAGGACATCATGAACGGTGGCAAGGTAAAGAAGAGGAGAAGCATGCTTGCTTTCGTCATTGAGTCGGACCAAATTGGACGGCTCGCTGCACGTGGAACAAGATGATATGCAACTGCAAAGAAAAGAGAAATCATAACCCAAGATTGAGTCATTCTTTCACCAAGCCAAACAACTTGTGTTACATCAGCCAACTCACCAAAGAATCTGAACTGTGAACCAAAGATGAAGGATGCAAGGGCCATGAATACAAACCAATTGCTCGCCTGAATCGTCTCGCCCTTACGCTGAGCAACTGTAAGAAGAACGTTGATCATAACTGCGATGATGATGAACGCACGTAGAGAATGCATGAACAAATCTTGGAGAAGCGATTCGTTTTCAGCGCTTAGGTCAGCCAGAAGGCCGAGAATTGTTGGCAGTAGAAGAGCTGCTGCTGTAAGCACGCTGAAGAGAAGCGCGGTCAAACTGGCATTTGATTCACTGGCCATTTTACCTGCACCACTACGCGCAACGGCAACGAGCCCGCCACCGAGAAGAATAGAGAAAAGACCTGTGATGAGGGTTGCGTTAACAAATGTGTTGAGGGCGCTACCGTCGTCATATGCCCATCCGATACTCGCAAGAGAATCAAGTGCGCTTGGGTCATAATCATGCCAGAGGGAAAGGAAGGTCCCAATACCTGCAAGAGTCAACCAAATCATTCCAAGGTTCATCCATGTTTTTGCACCACTGCCCTTTTCGTCATTGAACAAATCAACAATACCTGCTGGTGCTTTGTTGAGAAGGAATAACCCAAATTGGCGCATTGGATCGGCCATAGTGCCAATTCCTTTCTGAAGATAGAACGTTGAAAATCCAACAACGGTAAAGAAGAAAAATAGTGCGATAAATACTGCTTCCATTCAAATCACCTACTTCGAGATTACCTCTCCCGCTAATGTGGAGGCAATTGCTCCAATTCCAATAATGAATCCAAGAAGATAATACCAGATTCCTGAACCGCCAAGATTTGACATTAATGGAACAATATCTCCGATGACTGGAATGTTATCCCATCCAAAGATTGTACTAAAGAGGCCGAACATACCAATGGCTACTACAGAGAGTAAAACCAACATGATTCGACTAGACGACGGTTCCGCAGTTCCTATGACTGCGTCGGGGAGTTCTGTACTGTTCGACATTGCATCACCTAAATGAATCCGAGATGGACATGTTTGCGACTTGAAACGTGGTGATAAACATTCACTAAGCCATCCATCGAACAAGGCCGTATATTTGGCGTTCTAAGATGAGCGAAGCATTTCGATAATGGAGCCTCTTCGTGGTCGAGAAGTTCCTAATGGAACTGGAATTGTTCGATCATTTTCTAATTCCTTGCGCCAGAGAGATTTGCATTCACAATCAAGACCTGTAAACTCATCCAATGATCCTGAAACAGCATATCTCTCAACTGCTGCTACAACTTCTGGATCGCAATCTCCACAGTTGTGGGAACCTCTGATTTTGCCGCCAGCAGTTGGATGAATAATAAGACGTGAAACCTGGTCTTCATCACCATTCATTCCACCCTTTGGATGGACGATGTGATGACTCTTCTGAATAAGTTCAACTAATGACCAAAGCCATGGAGGTCTGTATTCTTGATGGCGGTGGAGACGATCAATGACTGTTCCTCGTTGAATATTCATTGGATTTATTGAAATTTCATCGCTCTGTTCTGCTATGGATTCAATCCATTTTATGCAGTGATCTAAAGCATCAGCTTCACTCATGAACGGTGGTTTGAACATCAAATATGTCTTAATTCTCAGATTGTATTTTTCAAGACGCTCGACTGCCCTATCCCAAGAAGCGACGGAAAATCCTTTGTTAACATGGAAACGAAGGACCTCATCATCGTATGCTTCCAAACCGATAGCGACTGTAAATGATGGATTCAGTGAAGATGCCCACGCTAACTTTTCGTCTGTTAGTTGTTCTGTACGGCTCTCTACAATCAATTCCTTTCCAAGATTATGGCAGTCGGTTAGAACCGTTTCTTGAAAATCGACTGGTATTTCTCGATCTTCAAGGAGAGAGCCTGAAGTGTAGACTTTAACCATTGAATGGCCTTCAAAATTGTTGTACTTTGTCTTCGCTTCATTCCATTGCGCATGAAGGTCTTCGCTCGTTACGTCATCTCGTGTATCGTTAAAATATCCACAAAATGTACATCCAGAGGACCACCACCAATGGCATCCTTTCGTTCTTAAAATAACTGTAACTGCTGTACATGGCTCTCCATCAGCCGTCATTTCCGGAGTGTGATATACTGTGGCTGGTTTACTCGCATCCCACGATTGTTGACGCTCTTTGGCCCAAGGAGTATTTGCTGGAGCTTTGACCAAGTCGTGGATTTTCAGACTCTTTTCATCTCCACCTAAAAGGGTTGATGAATGACGATCTAGCATGATATCCCCTCTTGTGATTACTCTTCTTCCAATATGGGTTTGAAGATAATATCTAATCCTGCTTTGATGAATTGACCTTTAGGATATTCAGAGTTTCCGTCTTCTGCTGAGATTACGTTTGGCGTGTATAGGGAGGCTGGAACTCGAACATCAACTCGGCTTCCTAGTCGGATCATACCGTATCGTTCGCCACGTCGGAGGGAATCGCCAATACCAGTCCATGGAACAATTGTTCTTGCAAGGGCTCCTGAAATTTGCATGACTTCGATTCTACCGCCATCTTCACCTTCGAGAACTGTTCGAACTCGCTCATTGTATTCACTTTCCTTACGGAAGGCTGCTGCAAAAGGACCTCTTCTTCGTCCCTTCCCTGTTCTGTGCTCCATAGCTACGATCGTGGAACTGAGGGGGACTCGATTAACGTGTACATCGAGTGGAGACATGAAGATTGCGACTCTCCAGACATCATTTGGCCCTGGTGCATCTGCTGCCTCAAATCGTTGCTCTGTAGTGAACTCGAGAGGATTGTCGCATGCTTGAGGGAACCAATCGCCTGTGTGAACATCCGTTTCTATCGATGATGATTCGCGTTCTTCCTTCGAAGGACGGCGGCCTGTTGCTCGCTCTCTGCGAGCGAACATAACGTGTCCATCTGCAGGTGAAACCAAGATTCCTTCTTCTTGTGGAATAGGCCGGTCAGGATCTCTCCAGAAATTGGCAAAGAAGACCGAAATCATGAGGCAAAGAACCCCAGCCAAGGGCATTAAGCCATACAAGGAATCAAGATAGATACCGCCTACAAGAATGGCAATGCCTGCAAGTAAAAATGTACCAACAGGAGCATGACCTCCTTGAGCGAGGCCTCCCAACACCAATCACCTCAGTTGTCTGCCCATGGATCGACATCAGCGTTCCATGTTGCAGGTTCTTCAGGAGTTTCAGCAACTTCTTCTACGATTTCTTCAGGAGTTTCCTCTTGAGGTTCTTCGACTGGTTCTTCGGCAGATGCTTCTTCTACGACTTCTTCCGGGTCAGCAGCGTCTTCGACTGATGCTTCAGGCTCTTGATTGGTCATTTCTTCCGCTCTGGCTTCGACCATCTCATCCATTCTTTCAGTAAAGGCACGAGACATGTGTTGTGATTGTCGCTCAGATTCAACTGCTCGTTCAATCATCTCATATCGTTCCTTAATGGCCTTGTTGAGGTCCTCGAAGAGGGTCATGTGAGAGACATACCAGTCATCTCTGGCTTTCATCTCGGTAACTGCAAGTTTCAGATCGTTGTCAAGTTCTTCTGCAATTCCGAAAACTTTGCCAAGACGGTCTTTCTCACGGGAGTATTTCTCTTCCATTGTTTGGAGAGCAGGCTGAAGGTGTTCAACGCGCTTATCTGCTTTTGTAGCCTTCATTTCAAGTTCACGTATTCTGAAATCCTTCTCTGCAATCAGTGATTCTTGTGCTTCACGCTCGATTTCTTTATCGATGATTTCTTTCTCAAGAACTTCGATTTCGGCGCGAGTATCCACGAGTTCTTTTTCTTGTGCTTCATATGCCGCAAAGAGCTTCTTCAAACGGTCTGTTTCCGTAGCCAAAGCGTCTTCAAGTTGATTGATTTGAATATCTGGAGTGATTGTTCCTTCTTCAGTCATTTACTCACCCGGAGGAATGCCTCCGATTCAACCCAGCCGCCTATACACTATGAAGCCGACGCCTCATTGAGACTGTTTTTGGGCGACTACAAATGTTAACCCTTTGACGATTCTAGAATCATTGGGCCGGATTGTAGACCCTACTTCTCCTTTATGAGACACGCACACATTATCTCCTCGATAACCTGACTATTGAGTCTAAATGGCATTCGTCGCCTTTACTAAGGATTCTGCAATAGAAACCTCGCCCATAGAATGGCCAGCATCTGGAACAATGATCAATTCTGAATCAGGTAATTTTTTGTGCAGTTCCCAAGCACTTTTCACAGGACAAACCATATCGTATCGGCCTTGAACAATTACGGTTGGAATGTGATCAATGAGAGATGAATGATTCAAAATATAGGCCTCTTCAACAAATATTCCGTTGATGAAGTAATGACATTCTATTCGAGCAAAGGCAACTGCGAAGTCAAGATCCTCAGCCTTTTCGAGATAGGATGGGTCTGGAAAGAGGCGACTCGTTGCCATTTCCCATCGTGTCCATTCCTTGGCAGCAGCCCTTCGGACATTGACGTCTTCATCTGTTAGCCGCTTGTAATACGCTGGAATAAGGGCATCTTGTTCATCTTCTGGGATGTGATTGTTATAGGGCTCAAAAGCATCAGGGAAGACATGGCTTGCTCCATCTTGATAGAACCAGTGAAGTTCGGATTTTCTGCACATGAAGATTCCTCTTAGTATGAATGACTGAACACGTTCTGGATGGTTTTGGCCATAGATCAGAGCAAGTGTTGATCCCCATGAACCTCCGAAGACGTGCCACGTTTCAATGCCAAAATGTTCGCGTAGAGCTTCAATATCTGAAACCAAATGCATCGTTGTATTTTCTTCTAAGTCTGCATAGGGTGTTGACTGGCCACAACCTCGTTGGTCAAATTGGATGATGTTCCATTTTTGTGGATCGAAATACCGTCGGTATGAAGGTTGGCTTCCACCGCCTGGGCCTCCGTGAATGACAATGACTGGAATTCCATCTGGATTTCCGCTGCATTCCCAAGCAATTGTGTGCCGATCTGAGACCGTCAACATACCGGTTGAATATGCCGCAGTTTTCGGATACAAGACGTCGTCGATTGATTGTGTATTGATGCTCATGATACTTCCAAGTGGAGTCGGATGATGTTGCTTTCGATGCCTTTTTTTCATATACGCCGTCGGAGAGTCATGAAGGAAGCAACGGACGTATTCAATCACTGGGCACATCTTGGCAAGGATGAAGGAATGGAACGTGGCCATGCTAACGCTGTCAATGAAATGATTGACGTTGCTATGGAACGAGTGCTCAATGACCGAGTAGCCTTCTCCGCCGTTGATCTCGGTTGCGGAAATGGTTGGGTTGTAAGAAAACTATCCGAGCACCCTGCATGCGTTGAGGCAGTTGGCTATGATGGTGCAGAACATATGATCGAAAAAGCAAAAGAAGTTGATTTCATCAACGCATACCATTGTGCAAGATTTCCTGAAACCAAACCAGATAAAACATATCAATTTGTTCATTCAATGGAATTTCTGTATTATCTCAAAGATCCAAAAAATATGCTCCAATCCATACATGATGATTGGCTAGAAGAAAGTGGTTGGGCTGTAATTGGTATCGATCATTATGCAGAACATGAAGAAAGTCTTGGATGGCCGAGTGCTCTCGATGTTCATATGTCAACATTTTCGGAAAAGGAGTGGATTCAGATGTGGAAGGATGTTGGATTCAAAGAGATTCACGCTTGGCGGGCGAATGCTCATGATGGAAAGCCTGGAACATTAGCAATTCTTGGAAAGAAAGCCTAGTTGTTGATTCCCAAATCTGTTCCTTCAGGTCCACACATTCGAAGTTCTCCTTTGTAGAATGGGCATTTTTTGCAGATATCAATTGAATCCATTGGAAGCCTTTTCGGCTCGCTAACATCATTCTGATTTGCAGTTAGCAATGCAATCCATTCCAAAAGTCCTGAGAGTTCAGACTGTGCTTCCTCAAACATCTCCAAAGGCATTTCAACAAGTCTTCCGGATGTACTGATGAGCAAAGCAGGTGGCTTAATACTGCGACGTTCATCTTGCGGCTTGAACGATTCTTGCTTCTGGAATACCATTGAATAAAGAGTAAGTTGGAGGCGGTGGTTTCGTAACATCTCAATCTCTTCTGCGTTTTGAGGAGAGGATGAATCCCAATCTTCTATTTCTTTTTGTAAACGATGTTTCGATAGATCATCTGTTCTCGAACCAGAGGTTTTCAAGTCAACAACCTGAAGCCATTTCTTATCTGCCTCGCAGCCTGCTAGAACAATATCGGCTTGTCCTTCAAAGGTGATATCTACGTTCTGAATCTGAGTGATAATCGATTGGGAAAGACCTGATGTCGGATTGCGATAAACATCGGTTAATTCTACATCTCTTGTGAAATAGAACGATGCTTCAGTTTGTAGCCCTTCTACAAATTGTCCGTTTACTTCCATCCCTTCTGCTAATTTCCCCAGCGAGCCTTTCGATAATAATTCAGCAAGCTCGATAATTCTGGCTCGCGTTTGTTGTTGCTCTTCATACGAAAGTTTGTGCCATTCAGGTTCAGAAGTGATTGCATCATCGATTTCTTTCGATTCAAGTAATCGATTATCTTGGCCATTTAACCATTCGGAGGAAAGTGGTGAATCATCAGATTGCATTGTTGCTGGATTCGCAAGACCTATCTCAACAAGGCGGTGGAACATCGAACCGAATGATGTTGCTGAAGGCCAACCAACATAGGATTCCCCATCGTAATCCTCTCCTCCGGTTCTGTCCTTAAGTTCCTCTTCACTGACTATGGTTCTTGCCTTCGATTGGATATCGAACGGCTCGGCTTGCCAACCACGCACATGGTTTAGCCAGAATCGCCTACGACACGAGTGCGCCGCATCTAAGCCGTGTGCAGTCATTTTTAGCGACGGTGAGATGGTTGTGACTTCGGATTCAGATTCTTCATCAATCTGATAATCTAGATTTGATTCTAATTCAAGCCATTCGCTTAGAACTGAGACCGGGGTTTGATGTGTAAAGCAACTTGGGTGATGATAAATTCGAATGCCATTCACTGAATCTTGTGGAAGGCCTGAGGATGAAAAGACATCCATTGGATCGAGAATTAATTCAATGTCTTTGTAATCATCCAAGCGCTCAGTCGGCTCGTCTCCTTCCAAACTCCATGGTTGCTCAGCACAAGATAGAACCCCCATGTGTCGCAGTCCATCTAAGAGTAAATCCCCCATGTTATTTCCCGAGATGTTTCCGGTTACTAGAATGAAGCCTTCTGTTGACATTGAACTCGTCTTTGAAGGGGAACCTGCAAAGATAAGGCGATCACGCACTCTGGTGAGAGCGACGTAGAATTGGCGTCGTAACTCAGCCAGATTCTGTGCCTTATTCATTTGATTTGCAAGCATCCAGAGTCCATCAATTGGCTTGTCTTTTGATTTCCAAGGTTGTATTCTTCCTGCAATGACATCCGGAGTAATGAGGACATTCTTTTGGGCATCGTTGCTCGAACTTCGCCGCCCTGCTTCAAACAATCCTGTTACAATAACAACTGGTGCCTGCAATCCTTTCGCTCCATGTATTGTCATAATCTGAATTGCCCCACTTGTAGGAGAGGATGTCGCTTGTGGACCTTTGTTCTCGAGCGAGGCCAGGGCATCCATTCTTGCGAGCATTGCACTTGGTTCATGCCCACATTCTGAACCAATTTTATACAGTAAAGCACACCATGTTTCAGCGACTTGGCGCTCTGATTCATCAGGATAAGTTGTCAGAAGATCGCTGTAATCCAGCACGACATCAAAGATCTCGTGTAAGGCTCCTTTGTCGATGAGGGAGGAAAGGGTCGATAGAAGATTACCGATTGGTGTTTCAGAGAAATACGTCGGAAGATGGTGCCAATAATTCTGAACATCTTTCACTTCAAAAATTTCCTCAATTTGAAGCGATGTTGCACCCACAATTGGAGAACGAATGAGCCCATGCGCAGCTAAACGTGAGGACGGTTTTGCAAGAAGAGAAAGTACTGAGAGTAAAGGTTTGACGATGGGTTGTTGTAGCAATTGGCCTTGCTTATCGGCCAATACTGGCAAGCCTCGTTCTTGTAATCTCTTGATCAAATCAGGAATATGTTTTCTTGAATGAACGAGAATCATCACATCCTCTGGAGAGATGATTTCTTCGGGCTCAATATCAACGTAATCTTGTTCTTCAGATGACCAGAGTTTCGTTGCATGACCCCTGACGAGAGAATCGAGTCTAGCAGCGATGAGTTCGTGTTCAAGATGTCTTGGGTTTGCAGATTCTGAATCAAATAAGTGGTATCCAACCTCCAAATCCAAGGGAAGGGCTCCGATTTCTGATTGAGTTGGCAGCAACCATTCCAACACACCTCCTCTATCTGTTTCTCTGCCTGCATGAAGAGGCTGGGCTGAAGCATGGAAGTCCCCAGGGAATTGATGATGGCGTTCAGAGAAAGTGTCATCAAAAATATGGTTTAATGTGTTGAGTAAACGAGGCGCTGTACGGAAGTTGGTTGTTAATTCAATGTGTCCTTCTTGGCGTTGGAGGATTACTCTGTCTTCTATCGCAGTACCAAAATCATTGATTCCAAAGGAAACATAATCCCACGTCGCTGAGGATTCATCAGAAGACATTTCACTTGCTTGAATGAAGGAACCTGTCTCCCCACCTGCACCTACTGGGCGAGGATCTCGGCCGTGCCCTTGTTGAGCAATATGCTCCATTCTTGGTTCATGTTCTTCGAGGCGATTAGCCAGGCGAATTGAGGCAACCATTCGGCGCATTACGGTAACTTCTGCCTGTCTGAATCGGTAAATACTCTGCTTCATGTCTCCAACAATACAGACCGTTGGATCCCAAGGCCCTAGGGGACGTGGTGTCTCATCAGATGCATCCATTCTATGCCCCCAAAGTCGTGCTAAAAGGCGTGCATGCTCCGGGTTTGTATCTTGATATTCATCGATGATGAACGCACCGTAGCGTGCCCGTATCTGTTGAAGAAGAGCATATCTCCTTCGTAGATCGTTTTGTTTTTCTTCATCCCCTTGCATCAAGTGAAGCGCTCTACGGATATGCTCGTCAGTCCATGCTTCTTCTCCTAAATCATCCAAAGCTTGAACCGCTTGAGGAGGGTAATAATGGCGAACAATTTCCGGGCAACGTACGAGCAATAAGTCGCCCACCATCAATTGTACATCATCAAAATCATGAGCCTCTTCTTGAGCTTTAAGATGGCGAAGAAGATCTTTGCAGCCAGCATGAACAGTATACAAATCATCCAGAACTTCAACCTGGAGTTCTCTTGAAACCCGTAGATTCCCATGTGGAGGATCCCTGCAAGGCGCAGTCCCGATATCTGTGACATCGTACTTCTCATTTGCATCCCTAAAGGCAAAATCGCGTTGTGGGTTAAGAGCATAAGATGCGCGTGAAAGCATCATTAGAAGGCGCCCATCTTCTGGATTGTGAAGACGGTTTCGAAGCAATGTGGCCGCTTCTTTCGCCTCATCCTGAATTCCTTTTGTAATGGTTTTCGAATCCTTCTTGGTCATTCCTGGGAAAGAAACTGCCGACCACTTGACAAGGCCTGAATGCCATCCACCGATTGTCTGACTGTGAAATCCACCTGAGTTCAAAATGGTCGGAGTTGTCTTTTCTATTTGTCCAGGTGCACAGGCAGATACGATAACTTGGTGAATCCATTGAAGCCGAGAAATTGGAGTAGTTGGGAGTGGCTCTCGCGCTAATTGTGAAAGTTGATTGAAGCGAGTGTTTTCATTTGGAGCACCGCTTGGGTTAACCAAAAACGCATGACGCCCGTCTTTTGTGAAGACTTCTACCCATTGATTCAGATATCCATATGCATCTTCAACGACACTATCGATAAGGTGGCCACAGCGTTCGAGAATCATATCCTCTATCAAGAGATAGTTTGGTGGCGATGAACCATCCCAAGGCATCTCATTTCGAATCGATCGCATTCTCAACCTTCGCTTGGATTCTTCAACAAACAGAGAAGATTCAAGCAGACCTGTGAGTACAGTTTGAGCAGAAGATTGCCCGCCCAATCGAATCGCAAGACGATTACGAGCTTCGATGAATTCTTCGCAAGATTGCGTGAGGCCGGCCTCAAACCCATCTCTTGCATTTCGAATTCTCCAAGCAGCGTTAAGTGCTTGAGTACGTAATAATGGAGCTTGTTCATCTGGTAGTTGATCCCTACTCAAATGCAATGCAACGAGGTCGATATGTGGTGCAAGCACCTCTCCTAAGAATGAATCAATGGTCGAAATCGGGGCCGCTTCGAGCAACGACATGAGCATGGAAACATCACCTTGATGTCGCAGACGTGGGTCATGAACTCCTAAACGATCAGTGGTTTTCACAGGTTCAGCTCGGAGGGATTGAATTCTACTCCGTATTCTTGATCGTAGTTCTGCAGCGGCTTTCCTTGTGAAAGTAATTGCTACGATCTCCTGTGGCAGGAGGCCTTTCCATTCATTCAAAGGAGTCCTATCTCTCTTTGCCGATTTTACTCTACCAGCTCCGTATGGTTCATTTCGTAACGGAGAGGGCAACACGCAGGTTGCTCTTTGTTCAGGAGAAAGTAAATGCTGAACATAGCGTTCTGCCATGACCGTTGTTTTTCCAGTACCTGCCCCAGCATCTAATGCAATATGCTGGTCGAGGTTTAATCCCAGCCGCTGACTTCGGTTAAATGGAATCATTTCACATCAACTCCTATCAAAGCAGAAGGGCAGTCATTCGCAAGTGAACAGTAATTGCAATGTTTACCAGGTGTTGGGTGGTTCCATCCTGAATCACTAGCATCTCTTGCTCGGATTGCAGTGGTAAGGCGAGAACTTATCCAGGCTCTAAATGGGTTACTCGTTGGTGTGTTGTCCTCACTTGGAATTCTGTAATGATTTTTTGAAAAAGATGTTCTTTCCCCCAAGTACAATTCTTCGGGAAGGAAGGCAAAAGCAGGATCAAGTTCGACAAAATGACGAGTTGTATCTCCTACCTCTGAAATAC
>JAKMFY010000067.1 GCA_022425185.1 Candidatus Poseidoniaceae archaeon
TGAGGAAGTAACCATCAGCGAAGGATCTGACGATACCTGCAACGCTGGAACTTGTGAAGTTCAAGTCAAGATTCTAGACCGTTCAACAAACAAGTTGATCTACGAATCAAACACAATCAACGCTTGAGATTAAACCTCTAGTACGTTAATTGTTGTAATCACATAAACTGTGTTTGTGTGAAGCCGCCTCCTCAAGCGTTCCGGCGCTTGGGGAGGCCTTTTTTTTTTTTAATCTCTACGTCCATCGAGATGTTGATCCCATAGATGGAGAGAAGAACCACGGGAACTCAACCATATTGCTTTCAAGAGATGCACGTTATTGTCAAGAATTATTCCAATCGTCGAAACACCAATGATGCGTATCCCAAATCGAGTCAATATCCAGGAAAGAATGCATATCGCTTCAACAGCAAAAAGAGAAACATGCATGGTTGTAAGCGTAGCATTTTCAAAGTCTATTTCTGACAATCCGATCATCAACCATCGTGCAATCATAGCAATCATTCCAGCAAATAAGAACAATGGTGTTAGAATGTGCAAAGCAGATTCTTGTCTTAGAATTCGAGCAAACCTTCCATGCCTTGAACTAAACCAATATGTTCTCTGTCGAAGGAGATGCCTTTGCAGTCCTTGTGCGCGTCGCACCTTCTGACGATTGTGTTCCGAGCGTTCTGCCGGTGCGTGGTCGATGAAGAACGCTTGAGCATCTTGGATTGCACGATACCCATTGATACGTACATTTGTCGCAATTTGAGCATCGTCGGCATTTGAGGCACAATGCAAGGCTTGAGGATCGAGCACAGAACGTCTCCACACCATACAGGAACCTTCGAGGAAGGGCGTACTATCCATTTGAGATTCGAGTATACGTACCGTTGAGAACAATCCCCTGTGTTCCCTTTCTTCAGCTCGTTCTCCAATTCGTTTGGGGGTAGCCCCAACACAGCCAATACCTGGGTCATTGAACCATCCTAGAATACGTGAAACCGTGGCTGGTTCAAACAACGCATCAGCATCACTCATCAAGACCAAATCAGTTGGATTTGTGTTGTTAATGTGTTCTAAGGCCTGTTGAACTGCTGCAGTTTTGCCCTTACGCTCTTCCATTTCGAGGAGAGTGAATGAAGAAAAGGAATCCTCATTCTTTTTCTTCCATTGATGGATTTGTTCAACCGTATCATCCGTAGAAGCGGAATCAATCACAACGACATGAACTTCTCTATCTGAACAAGTTTCTCTCACGTTGTCTAGCTTGTGTCGAATGACGACAGTTTCATTCCAGACTGGAAGAAGTACTGTCAGAGAGCCTTCGAATGTACCAGAAGGGTATTCAAGCGCCTGCTTTCGATACATGAAGAGATCAAGTCCATGCTTGAGATATGGCAGTACTGCCAAAGCCCCGAAACCGATCTCTACGATGGCGGGAGAAAACAGCATGTCTCCTTTGAATCACCATTCATTCTTCACTTCTCCGTAGTTTTTTTTGAGATTTAGTCGAATTTTTGCAAAGATGTCATGTGTGGAGAACACTTCACTCAATATATGCCGACGGTGGTTCATGTTGGGCCTATCTCCAGTAAAGGAGGTATTCAATCGGTCATCAAGACCCTTACAGAGCATCCCCCCGAAGGATGGGATGTCCGCCAGATAGAAAGCCACTCAACAGGTTCACTTTATTCCAAGTTGAAGGTTTATGCTTCTGCCAAAACAGAGTTGAAGGAGTTACTTGAGTCTAGAACTGACGTCGT
Source organism: Candidatus Poseidoniaceae archaeon (assembly GCA_022425185.1). Lineage (GTDB taxonomy): Archaea > Thermoplasmatota > Poseidoniia > Poseidoniales > Poseidoniaceae > MGIIa-L2. Next base: position 1,749 of record JAKMFY010000067.1, read on the forward strand.
TGTTCACCTCCATTCTGCTTCAGATTATTCCTTCCATAGAAAACTCCGTCTTGCAGAATTAGCCTTTTCACTCGGCGGTAAGATTGTTTTTCACATCCATAGTGGAAACATTATCCAATGGCTCGGAAAAGGCAATCGAGCCAAGAAACTGAGAGCAAGACTTGAGGAATGCAAGGCAACAATCATTTGTCTTTCTGAACGTTGGAAGGAACTCCTTACGCCCCTTCTTGGAAGGTGCAAAGTATCGCTCAATCCAATCGATCCTATTCACTGTATTTCCGATACGATTGAACGCGTACCAAACCAACTACTTCTTCTTGGCAGGAATGATGCTGTGAAAGGACATGAATTCGCATTTGAGATGATGAGGAAATTACAACAAAACAATTCCGAAATTGTTCTTCATTGTACAGGTGTGGAGGAA
>JAKMFY010000092.1 GCA_022425185.1 Candidatus Poseidoniaceae archaeon
GACGGAATCGGTGATGAAGTTGACAATTGCCCTTACATCGCAAATCCACTCCAAGCCAATTTCGATAACGACACTCTCGGAGATGTTTGTGATTATGATGATGATAATGATACGGTTTTAGATTCTGATGATCAATGTGCTCAAGGATATCTGGATTGGACCTCTACGGCACTAACCGATCACGACGGTGATGGGTGCTATGATTTATCTGAAGATACGGATGATGATAATGATGGCATCATTGATTCCTCTGACTTGTGTTCAATTGGTGCGCTCTCATGGCAGTCTACCTCCTCAACAGATTATGATTCGGATGGATGTCAAGACGCAACAGAAGATCTTGACGATGATAACGACCGCATTTGTGACGGCACAGAATCGGATAATGTTTGGGCTTGTACTCCATCAACAGCAAGCGTTGACCTATGTCCAACAAGTTCTCTTTCCTTCTTTTCAAATATTGAAAACGACGCTGACAGAGATGGATGTGAAGACGCAACAGAAGACCTTGATGACGATAACGATGGATTCACAGATGACATCGATACATGTCCAAGAAACCCAGGAACTAGCTCGCTCGGCTTGGAACTTGGATGTGATGATTATGACCAAGATGGCTACAGTGACGCGACTGATGTTTTCCCAACCGAATCAACACAATGGCTTGACTCAGATGAGGATGGTTATGGAGATAACGTAGATGGATTCCAAGGCGATGGATGCAGCGATGTTGTAGGAGATTCAACAGAGGATAGGTTCGGTTGTCCTGATGCAGATACAGATGGATGGTCTAACCTCAATGATGCTTTCCCGAATGAGATTACACAACACTCCGACACAGATGGTGACGGTTTTGGAGATTCAATCAATGGATTCCAAGGCGATGATTGCTTGAATGATGCTGGAGCATCCACACAAGATCGTTTTGGATGTCTTGATACCGATTCAGATGGTTGGTCAGACCTCAACGATGCTTTCCCTGGAGATGTTACACAACACAGCGATGATGATGGAGACGGTTACGGAGATAATCCAGAAGGAACAACTCCTGACAGTTGTCTCGGTATCTACGGTCTCTCATCAGAGGAGCGCTATGGATGTCCAGATGCAGATGGCGATGGTTGGGAGAACCGATTAGATGCCTATGATGAAGATTCACGCCTGTGGTCGGATACAGATGGTGACGGGTACGCAGATCAGATAGGAACAAACCTGTCAGACGATTGTCCAGAAATTGCTGGTTCATCTTCCAATGATGTACTCGGATGTCTCGATTCAGACGGAGATGGTTGGTCTGATGAATCCGATCAATATCCAAACGATGCCTCGAAGTATCTTGCTTCAGAAGATTCCAGTAGCAACACTACTCTTCTACTGAGTGCAGTATTCGGTATCATCGTTTTATCCTTACTCGCTGTAGTTCTCGTTCGAAGAAAGAACACATCAATTGTAGATATGGTTCAGGAAATGAAACCAATCGCTCCATTGCCACAAATGAGCCCAGTTCCTCCTCCACTTCCTCCAGGCGGATTGCCTGCAGGATGGACTATGGAACAATGGGCATGGTACGGCGAAGATTATCTGAAGAACCAATAATATCAGATGAATCTTGAGTAGGTTATGACAAAGCCCACTACGATCTAGCTGATTGATTCAAGACCAATCATCGTGGCCTTGCATCGAAATTTCAACGATGAAAACTACCTTTGGAATCTCCCTAAGAGATAACAAGTGTTCATAACTGTTAGGCACTCGTCTCCGGGCATGAACTCAAAGAAGATTTCCATGATGACCAAGTCAAAGGGGTGCTGCCTGCGATGCGGTCGGACCGAGGGAGTTGGCTCAATCAATATTGACCAATGCGCCGACTGTGTGGCCATGAACTTCAACATTGACTAAGTTCGAATTATCAGCACAGGCAGGTCAGCGCAAAGCCGTCTGCACGCTCATAAACATACTACGCTGGAACGCTTTTTCTTTGAAGATTTATCAATAAAACTGGCGGTAATCGACCATGTCTTCAATAAAAAACAGAGCGTTACGACTCATTGAATGGTCCCTTTACGGCCATGGCGTCTTGCATTTCCTTGAACTCGGATTTGCGATTTACGAAGAAGCGTACATCACGGCTTCAATTGCAGGGTTTGGGGCACTCACCATGGTGCTTGGTGCTCTGTTCTTAGGGCGAGCTCATAACCACGGGCCTGCAGAGAAAGAAGCCGTTTGATGTTCTTCAACCTATCCAGATCAACCTGTGGTGAAATTTACCAAAGCAGACGGTAGGCAGGGATTCGGCCCACTGCGAGCCCCCTGATTGGATCAAAACGAATCATTGGGTTTGTGGATCGACCCTCTGATTACTTCCTAATTTGTTGTTGATTGGGCATTGAGTTTGCAGGTGCATAGATTGGCTGTCCTTGTTGGTTATAGCCGACATGCACATAGCCACTCCCCGTAACACGATGTTGTTGGTTAACAACAACAGGCGGTGTTGTAGGATTTGACATAATTATCCCCAATAACATCAGGAAGCACCCAAATGGAGCACATAAGAGTCCAACAACAATCGGAATCGTTAGAATTCCACCGATTACAAACACGCTACCTACGATTAGCATGTTTGTGTTGGCCATGATTTCCCTATTATCCATCTGATTTTATGCCTTTCTAATCAGAGGGTCCCCTGTGATTAGACGGGTCATCAGACCGTACCCTCTGATTGATATTCACTCGCCTTTTGAGAACGCGATGAGTTGATCAAGGGGGATATGGTCGACTGTGTCTTTACAATAATGTGCATTGACAACCTTCCCGTTTTCATCGATGAGAATATCAACAGGGATGGTTGAGAGTTTTGAGATTGAGAGTGTTAATGGAACGTAACCCTTTGCGAGAGCTTTGAGCATTGTAAGAGGAGCACGCATTGGAGCCCACAGTACACGAAGCAGTGATTTCTTAACATCATTTTTGAGATATTGTTCATAAGTTTCATCAGCAACAACACTGAATGGAGGATTATGTTTTTTCATACGCTTTGTTAATTCACCGATCTTAGCATCAAATACACCAACCATGACGGTATCTTCGCCAAATTCATCCCAGCGCTTTACGATGTTATTGATTCGAATATTACAAAAAGGACAAGAAGAGAATCTGAAAAAGGTAAGAATCACCCGCTTTCCCTTCATTGCTGACATGTCAAATGTGGTTCCATCGATTGCTGGTAGAGTAAATTGGGGGGCGTCATCTCCCACGGTAAGTTGAGGCATGCATTGCGCTAGTATGCGAGGTAAAAAGACTCTTTGAATCGTGCAACACTTTCTTACTTCTTTGCATTACGCTGGCGTAATGCTTCGACAGCAAGAACACTTACTGCAACTTGAAGATTGTAGGAAGGGACAAATCCATCCATTGGAAGTCGAACAACTTCATCACAAGCGTCGAGAACTTCCTTAGAAACACCTTCTCGTTCTGCACCGACAACGAGTAAGACATTTCCAGTCAAATCTGCATCCCAAGGCCCAACTGTCCCAACATCTTCTGCAGCAATGATTCTGAATCCTGCTGCTTTTGCAGTTGCTATGATGGTCTCAGTATCGCTGTATACAACTGGAATGAATCGATCTGCTCTCATACTTGAACGACGAATTGTGCGACGATCTTCGTGTGTTCTGGGGATGTTGAGGACAACTGCATCCGCACCACTGACTTCCACTGTTCGAATGCCAAATCCGAGATTTGTCGGGTATTGAACGCCATCGAGAAGCCAAACAGACCCACCTCTTGCAAAGATTTCTTCCAATTCTCCTTTGGGTTCTCTTCCGATAAGAGCAAGAGCATCTGTTGTCCCAATTGCTGACATTCTCCACAAGTCATTGGTTGAACCTTCTTCAAGTGGAATTTCTTGTTCAAGGCAAACAGCCCTCAGCCGTTCAGTATCCCTTTCCCGATCGACGAGCACGAGCTCAATTCCGTGCTCCCCATGAAGCGTCTGCAATATCTTTTCAGAACCTTGAATCTGGTGAGCCATAGAAATCCCAGAGGCTCTTGGTGTTTGATGTTCTCCCCAAAAGTGGGCAAAAGTTTCACTTCGTAGGTGGAACGATAATATGCTCAGACTTGACCTTCTCGGATAATCTGGTAGAAAGACACGTCCACATCGAGGCATTACTATGAAAAAAATGATTCTGATTTCACTTGGTCTCGTTCTTGTTTTATGCTTACCTTCTTTGCTTTACACGGGCTCTTACATCGTATCGGATACGCCTGTTCCACTGGATGAAACAGCATATGAGCTATCACCTTATCCTGATGAACCATTGACAGAAGGTTTCCTATTCCTCATCTTCGATGGTGGCCGCAAAGATATGATGAGCGACCCAGAACTCATGCCTAATTTGAATCGGCGTGTGCAAGATGGAGCTTACCTCGAAGTGCGGACAAATCCATTGACAATGACGGCAATGTGCGTTAAGGAGATGGCCACCGGGGTTCCAGCAAGGCCTAATGAAGCGTTGCAAAATTTCCATCCACAACACCCAGGAAGCGTTGACGGATTCAATCTTGCTTCAACTTATGATGGTGATGGTGATGGAGAGCCAGACAATTATGTTGGGATTATTGGCGATTATGTTTGGAAAGACCTCCTTCCAGACAAAGAAAAAGTTCCTTTTTCCCAAGCCCGATATGGACATGCAGATTATCATAAAGGAGACGAAGAAGGTTTTGCAACACTGAAACAATGGGCTGCAGGGGCCGTACCTGACGGTCATGAGCAACCTCGAAACCTCATCATAACACATCTTTCAGGTCTCGACAGTGTTGGACATCGCTACGGAACGGTTGATTCAGATGAGTACAAAGATAAATTAAGTTTTATCGATAAGAATCTAGAAGAAGTATTCCAATTACTTCCAGATGATTGGACGGTAGTTGTTACCTCTGATCACGGGTTAACAGATTCGGGTCAGCATGGTTCTGACTTAGATATTCTACGAGATGTTGCAGCCTTCATGTGGGGCCCTAACATCAAACCAGGAGTTGTGGTTGAAGGTGTAAATCAACGGGATATCGCCACACTTCCATCGATGTTATTTTCTCTACCAATGCCGCATGCAGTTCATGGAAAAATCCCATTAGAGGCGTTTGTTTTAACTCCTGAAAAGCGAGATGCTATCGACCAATGGAATTGGGATGCAACAGTTGCTCGTAACGATTGGTTGAAAGAAGAAGGGCATACATATGTGGACGGATTAGAACGTTCCTCGATTGAATGGGAAAGACTCAATGTTGATGAAATCGGGATACGGACCACAGATATTGCGCTTAGTGTGATTACGATAATAGCACTGACTGCCGTTTTGTTTAATATCTTGAAAAAGAGAGGTATTTCCACCGCATTCAATGCATCAACTTGCTTTGGCTTTCTCTCTGTTTTCGCAGGTTCCCTCGTATTATCATACAATCGAGACATCGGAGATTGGCTGTATTATCCAATGGGATTGATTTTACCTGTCTCTGTATTTGTTATTGGAATGAGAATGTTGAAATTAGAACGTTGGCGGGATTTCAACTTCAAGAACCAACATATCGCAGCACTGGGTCTCCTCTTAATCACGATGGTGATGTATCCCGAAACGCGTTTATCCATTATTGGCTTGATGATATTTGCATATATTGTTCTCGATCGCTATTATCTTCATGGTTCGGAACAACATATGCCGAATACGGTGTTTATTCCATTCTCGATTATTTGCATCATCGCCTTCTTCCTGAGTGATCATCGCCTCCTCGGCGTATCCTTGACACGGGACTATCTCGTCACTATCCAACAAGAAGAGTTGTCGATGCTCTTCCTTTCAATCGTACTCGCATCATCATCATCTTTCCTGTATCTTTGGCACGTCGAATCAATACGTTCGAAAACAACTCTTTTGACGGTTTGCGGATTGTTTGGATTGTTACCATATGCGATGTGGTTCAAAACAAATGAAATCGATTGGGTTGTTCTTTCAATATTCATTCTGTGTATTATTACAGCCATTGTAGAAGGTATTCGAGGCAATAAACGTAGTTCAATTGCACCAATTCGGTTCGTTGGATTTGCTTGGGTTACCATCAGTTGGGGGGCGTATGCTGGAGCAACAACAATGGTACTCTACACGGGCTTTTTCTATCTAATGCAACGAGAATTTGGCTTCTTGAAGAGTCCACAAGATAAACCATTATTCGAATCTGCACGTTATGTACTGCTTGCTTTGATCCCCATTGGAGCATGGTTCACATGGTGGGCTACAATGGGGCAATTAGACGGCCTTTCACATCCAAGAGATATCGATCCAGGAAACCTTTTCCTCACAGGTGGATATATCGGAGATCGAATTTCACCAAGCAATACCTGGGTTGGATTTATGGGCGGTGGGCCAATGATTTTGATGACAGTTCTCTGGTTCCAGATGTTTAAGGAAATCAAATGGCCGCTAACATATGCCTTGATTTTGTTTTCGTTGAGATTTGCTTTACTTGCAGTCCATCTGTCAGTAACACCGAATCTTCCAAGACTTGTGTTCAAAGTATCTTGGGATATTGTCCTTTACTTTGGCTTAGGTGTTCTGGTCTTATCCCTTTTAGGCATTGAGACATTCAAACAGCGCAAGGCTCTTGAGGAACCTGAAATCTTGATTCCTTCATAGACGAGTCTTGAAACCCATAGCACGAACGACGCACCATGCAGCTCTTGCTTCGAAAATCGCAAATGCGCCTCCGAAGACGCTTCCACCCACTGCAAGCCAACCGAGCGTTGAAGGGAGTACTCCTAGCAGGGTGAATACAGCAATAACGAGTCCAAAAAAGACAGCGGCAATACCAGTGATGAGTCGTGCGGCTTGTCCACGGGCGTCAATATTGCATTCGAACATATGGTTGAATCCAGAACGCACTATATGAACAGATGTTTTCAAAGAAACAGATGAATATCTTGAAATTAGACTGCTGAATCTTGCACCATGGGCAAAAAGCACAATCCTCTGTTTCTTCGACGAGTCGAGAACTCAAGATCAGTCATCAAAGAGTGCGATATTGAGGAATTCGCTATGATGTTGAATGATAACAATCCATTGTTCATCATCGATGTGAGGGAATTTCACGAGTTTGAATCTGGCCACATGAAAGGCGCAACACACATCAGCAAGGGCGTGCTTGAACGAGACATAGAGAAGCATCCGTTTGATACAACCGACCGAATCGTTCTCTACTGTGGAGGAGGTTTCCGTTCAGCAATCGCGGCTGAGTCTCTGAAAGATATGGGGTATGAAGATGTACATTCACTCTGGGGCGGATGGAGAGCAATAGTGGCAGAAGGCCTTGAAATAACGACCGTTAATTCCTCTGATTAATTGTCTTCCAAACAAGGAAGTGTGTCGCGTTTTCACCAATTCTTTGAATGGTTTAGAATGGACAGACTCATAAAGGGGTGTAAAGTCGGCAACTTGCTTCCATTGAGTTGATACTATGGCAAAAGGACTACATCATTACGTTAGAGAAACTTGGAAGAAGCCTAAAGAGGCTCTCCCGCACATGTTTCGACAGACTCGCATGGCCCAATGGCGCCGCGAACCTGTCAACTGCAGAATCGAGCGTCCGACCCGTCTCGACGCTGCTCGCCGTCTTGGATACAAAGCCAAGCAAGGTGTAGTTCTCATTCGAACTCGTGTTCGACGTGGTGGTCTACGCAAGGGTAAGATTCACATGAAGCGTAAGCCATCCAAGGCTGGTATCTCCAAAATCACAATGGCAAAGAACACACAGCGAATCGCTGAAGAACGTGTTGGCCGCCATTTCCCTAACCTCGAAGTTCTCAACTCGTACTGGGTTGGAGAAGATGGAAAACACAAGTTCTTCGAAGTAATCATGATCGATACACACCACCCTGCTATCATCAAGGATAAGCAACTCGGCGTCTTCTGCCAAGCAAATGGTAACATGAGCCATCGAGGCCGTGCTTACCGTGGTAAGACATCCGCAGGAAAGCGTGGACGTGGTCTCTTCAACAAGGGTAAGGGTGCAGAGAAGTTGCGTCCTTCTCTGAAGGCAAACCTCAACCGCGGCAAGTGAAATCAAGCGTTTGTTTGATGTCCTTGTTCTTCTTCCCCCAACACAGGAGGGCGACAAATGGGTAAAGGCCAGCGTAGTTTGACAGACGTAACAGGTCTGAGTGTTTACCTCCCGGATGGTCGTCTTCTTGGCGTAGTTCACGACACAGTTATCGAGCACTCGACGATGACGTGTACGCATTTATTCGTTCGAGACACGCCTCCAGAGCTTGTCACAGACTCGATTCACGTTGCAGTACCTTGGCGCTGGGTGCGATCGATCAACGACATCGTCGTGCTTCGATGGTTCCCCGAAACGCCAATATCCCGTACTTAAGGAGGAATGCACATGATGGAATTACACATTCTTGGGACTGCATCAGCGCGGCCTACATCAACAAGAAATGTGAGTGGAAGCGTCCTTTCAACAGAAGATGGGTTGGTTGTTATCGATGCAGGCGAAGGTTTTCAGATTCGATATTCTGCACAACGGGGTTTGATGAAACGAAGTGATCAAACTGCATCCTTACGTCCTCATAAAATTGCAGTGATTGCATTGACCCACGGTCATCTGGATCACACATGGGGGCTTCTTCCTTTTCTTCAGACCCTTGCTCTAGATGGCCGGAAGCATCCGTTGATGATTTATGGACCAACGTCTCAATCTATTTTGGACGCTTTAGAAACTGATGGATTTGATGCAGAAGTTCCTGTGAATACTCCTTCTGCTGATCTCATAAATCAGTATAGGGCTTGGTTCCAACTCGGAGCAAACTCAGCGGAATTAGGATACGAAGTCCGCTGGATGTTAGGCGAGCCATCTTCGAGTAGATGGGTTGAACTCAATCCCGATATATCTTCACTTCATTGGCATGAAGAAATGCCTCAACCAGAGCCTTTCAAGAGCATTCGTCTTGACGCCCTTGCTACGAAACACAGCGTACCATCTTGTGCTTGGCAAATCACAAAGGCAGCCCAGAAAGGAGTTTTTGATCGTAATCGAGCAACTCTTGCAGGCCTGAATGAAAGCGAACGTCGGTTACTTGCAACAGGCACAGATGTCGAGAAAGAAAACGGAACGATCCTCAAAGCATCTTCGTTCCGTGGACCCGAACGAAGCGCTCATTCGTTTGTCATCTCGGGAGATACTGCAGAACAATCTATTCATCCAGTCGGTATCCCAACAGTTCTTGTTCATGAAGCTACTTTTTTGGAAGAATCTCATTCAAAAGCAGAGGAACATCTCCACAGTACGGCAAAGGGGGCTGCAAGAACGGCAAAGGCTTGTGGAGCCGAGCACCTCATATTGACACATTTTTCAGCACGAATTCGAGATGCTTCCGAATCACTTAATGAAGCGATAGAAGAATATGGAGACGGTCGTGGAATGGCATA
>JAKMFY010000110.1 GCA_022425185.1 Candidatus Poseidoniaceae archaeon
GCTCCTGCGTATTTTACAATAACAGGGCCATCGATGTCGTGGGGGTCTTCAAGAACCTTAGGCATTGTACATCCTCCAGAAAGGAGCCAGTCTCTTTGCTTAGCACGACTACTTTCCCATCGAAGGATATCACGATTACCGAACGTTGGAACTTCCAAGTTACGGAAGTTTTCACTTCCAAGGTATTCGACAAGAGAACCGTGGGGAATAATGACTACGTTTTTGCTCTTTAACCAATCAGCATGGTCTAACATTTCTCGATAATCATCTAGCATCAACCATTCATCAGGTTCTGCACCAGGGAAGGCTTTGTAGAAGCGTCTTCGGTTTTCACCTACTGCGATTCCAAGTGTTCGAAATCCTTCTTGACGTGCTCCATGAAGGATTTGAAGTGATGAATGAGATGCTACAACACCTATTGTGATGTTCTCCTTATCGTAGTCCGCAAGCCAGGAGAGAAGTGAGGAGTGGTCTACGCCCATGTCGAGGGGTTTAGTATGCACTCTATGACTGTTATCCCAGTATCATGATGCAATTGTTGATACTTTGATATGGAGGTTGTGAAGACTTCAAGTGCCGAATGCATATCAAGGAACATGGCGAGTTCCCCCACCCCGGTTAGCCGGATGACCTATTCTGGATATTTGCAACTTGATGAACTTCTAAAATTGCAATCAGGGCCAGAAGGACATCAGCCTCCCCCATCAAATGATGAGATGCATTTTATAATCACGCACCAGACATTTGAACTTTGGTTTAAGCAAATACGAGCTGAACTGAATGAAGTGCATGGATATCTTTCAGAAGAAACCGTACGTGAAGAAACATTGCCCACAATGGTTCATCATTTAGAACGAGTGATTGAGATATTCCGCCTTCTTTCAAATCAGTGGAAGGTAATGGAGACCTTAAGTCCTCAAGGATTCCTTGCGTTTAGAGACCGTCTAGGGACCTCTTCAGGTTTCGAGTCATGGCAAATGCGAGCACTTGAGATGCGTCTTGGTTTGAAACAAGAACAACGTGTTGCAGATATGGATCCAATGGAACATATGAAAAAACTGCATAGTGAGAAGAAAATCTCCGATGATGCTTTTGAAATAATGAAGACAATAGCAACTGAAAAAACACTGAATGATCTTGTTTCGGAATGGCTTTCGAGAACTCCAATCAACGGGTCAGTCCCTTCAAATGATAGCGATTCGGAGGTTGTTGAAAACTTCATTTCAACTCACCTGAGCGCAATGAAGGCTCATGCTGATCAAGTTGTATCACATATGGTCTCTATTGGCCATGGAACCGAAGAATCAATTCGCCCAAGGATGGATGCAAATCATGCCCAAGTTAGCGACTTCTTATCCCCAGATGGCGTTATGAGCCGCTCCCGAGCAGGTTTACTTTTCATCGAGTCTTATCCGGAGTTACCGCTTCTGTCATGGCCCCGTAAATTCGTGGATACTGTTGTTCAACTTGAACAATCGATGCTCCTCTTCCGTCATTCCCATGCTCGAATGGTTGAGCGTATGATTGGGCGCCGAATGGGAACAGGTGGTTCAAGTGGTGTCGATTATCTTGACAAGACTGCAACATACAGAATTTTCAAGGATCTGTGGGCTGTTCGGACAATGCTTCTGCCTCGTAAAAACCTTGCAGATATTGTTTCAACAGATTATTACGGATTTAATACCGATTAATCTTCATGAGGATCGATGTCAATTGGGATAAGTTCGTTATCGTATTCATAGACAGCGATTTTTAGTGGGTCAAGTACGAAGCGGACACTTGCTTCTTCAAGTCCATAGAGTGAGATTAGTTCAGCCTTGAACTCTTCTCTGAGTTCAATTTCGTTGGCGTAAAGTGGGGCGCCCATTCCGATTTGGAGTGCTCTAGCACCAATGATTCTTGCTCGTTCGAAACGTGTGTGGAGACGTGCTGGCTTGACCATTTTTTACACCTACGACAGAACAGCCGTAGCGTTTCGACTGACACCTCGTTCTTCAACCCATCGGAAGAACATCATTCTGATTCATTGCTTGAAAGGGGTTCTTTTAGAACGATTCGAGCATACATAATCAGCGCTGGAATGAGTGCTGCTATCGATAATCCAAACACAGCAATCGCCATATCGTATTCACGTCCCTTGTTTTTTGTTTCCTCACGAGTTTCATTCGTACCTTCGTCAATAAGTGCGTATCCTTGACCCGATAATGTTGAGGCGCTTGTTAATGTAAACCGACCGGGTGATTCGAGTGTAACAACAATATTTGTGGTATTGTTGTTGATTATATTAGACAAGTCTAGGGTTTGAGCACTACTGCTCACTGCCACATGGTGATTAACAACATGAGGCTGGTCTACATAATCGAATTCATGCACACCGTTTTCGGTTGCCCATACATGGACCTCATCCCCATCATCAGAAGCCCAAGAGAGCGTTCCGTTGTTGAGCGAAATCGAAGTGAATCCACTCCAATCCCGAGAGAAATTGTCCAGCACGCTGCCCAATTCCTGAGACTGGGAAGGTCCTGTCAGCAAACCTTCACCGTTTAGGACAAGATCAGGAACGCCCCAAAATCCGTATGTTGATTCGAAACGGAATTTAGAATCACTAAGGAAGTGTAGGTCAGCAGGAGATGGGTGATGTTGCAAAATAGTGACATCAGTACGATTTAACCCTTCTAATTCATCAGACACAAGGTTGCATGGTTCGCACCAATCGGCTGAAAAATATTCAATCAAATGAGTGGTTGATAAGGCGATACACGTCTGATTTGTCAAAATGCATTCCATATCAAATATTTTCACGTCGTGAATTGACGCAGTCCCTTCATCGTTATCGTTACCATGACCACTGGATGTAGGTAAGGTAAAAACAAGGATTAGGGCACAAATAAGGGCCTTTTTGAATGTCATGATGGTTCTTGGACACAGGGTCTTGTTAAAAGAGGGCCGCCTTCACGGACACCCATGGACCAACCTTGGTGGAAGCGCCCTTCCACTATGCCCCTTGTCCTTACAGCGATGGCTATTCTCATCATAGTGGTCGGAGGTACAATCCGCATAAACGATGCAGGTGAGTCATGCCCTGATTGGCCTCAGTGTTTCGGAACCTGGGGCTTTGCAGTCGATGAAGCGGAACAAACTGCATACTGGGAAGAAAATCCAGATCAGATTGACAGCAGAGGGCCAGATCACCGTTACACTATTTTCGAAATATTTGTCGAATGGTTCCACCGTATGCTTGTGGGTATTATTGCCCTTCCAATTCTGTTGAATGTTTTCATGACGAATAGGAAGAAAAAAACCTATGGAATCGGATTGAGAAATCTAGCAATCGCTTCTGCGGTTTTACTTGTTGTACAAGCCATAGCTGGTGCAGTCACAGTTCGATTTGATAACGCCGATTGGACTGTTGCTCTCCACCTATCTCTAGCGAGTATCTTCACCTCGATGCTGGTATGGCAATACATGGCGATGCGAGTTACAGAAGGCAGTGACTGGAAGTTCCTCAAGGCTTCAAGTGCTTTCCTAGAAAAACAAAAGAAGCGTTTTATTGGAATTACGAGTTCAGTATTTATTCTCTTGATTTTGGGTGCATGGGTCTCGAGTACGGCAGGCGGGCAGTATAATCAAGGCTGCTCAATAGGTTTCCCGAACGGGTGGCCAAAGTGTCAAGGAACGTTTCTGCCGGGTATAGATGGGCCAGGTATTCTTGTCCAAATGCTCCATCGATTTGGTGCTGGAATCGTGGGCGTAGTTTTGATTTTAAGTGCGGCTCGAGTACGTATGGATTCAAGAGAATTCAACGAAGGTGAAGGCTTTTCAAAAGCTGTTGAAATTGTAACCGGCCTTTGGATTCTGAATGTCTTCGTTGGAGGCATGTACATTGTTTTTGCAGATGCAAATGAATTCCCTGAATCCTTTTCACTCCTTCATCTTGTCTTCGGTGTTGCTTCATTCATTGCTGCAGCAACCACTTTGATGATGCTGAGACTCGCTCATCTCAAACAACCTGATGAACCTGAGGAAGAATGATGGATAAAACAGAGGATACTCCTTCGATGTTTTCTCTTTTCGTTAAACTGATGAAACTAAGAGTCATTGTTCTTCTTCAAATCACCGCCATCTGCGCAATTCTCGTTCATGATTCTCTTGCTCGATATGGTTTAATCGAAATTGAACGAACATGGATTGACACAGCATGGACCTCTCTTATCACCGTCATTGGGGGTACGCTAAGCGCAGGAGGTTCGAATGCAATCAACATGTGGTATGATCGAGATATTGACACGAAGATGAGGCGTACACAACACAGACCCCTACCACAAGGGCACCTCACGCCAAGAACAGTTCTTTTGTTTGGAGTCACAATCTCAATCTTAGGGTCTTCACTGTTCTTTTTACTTCATTGGAAAGCAGCCTTTTGGTCCTTCTTTTCTGTATTTTTCTACGTGTTTATTTACACCATGTGGTTGAAGAGGAGAACGCCACAAAACATCGTCATCGGTGGGGCTGCAGGAGCAACTCCCCCGTTGATTGGATGGGCAGGTGCAGCAGCAGCATCCATTGACTCAATGAATCCTTTAGATCTTGGTTCTCCTATTCCGTGGATGCTTTTTGCTCTTATTTTCTTCTGGACACCACCTCATTTCTGGGCATTGGCTTTGTATCGGTCGGGAGAATATGCTGAAGCCAATGTTCCAATGATGAATGAAGTTAAAGGGGCAAAAAGGACCGTTTCTGAATCTAAATTGTACTGTTTTGGTTTGTTATTGCTCGGTTCAGTTCCATGCTTTTGGCCCAACTCAGGACTTCCGTTACTTTGGTCCTTTGTTGCAGGAGGTCTCACCTTTTGGTATGCAGCCTCTGTGTGGGGGATTGATATCGATGAACCGTTAGATGAGAACGGAAGAATGCCGAAAGCTGCTAAGAGTTTCTTCCGATCTTTGTATTATCTAGGATACATGTTTTTGTCGCTGGTTATCATCTCATTTATTCCACCAGAATGGCTTGGACCACTAGGCCCATTGGGTTGAGTATGTGGCGCGGTGAGGGAGATTCGAACTCCCGAGGGTAGAACCCACTGGATTAGCAATCCAGCGCAATGGCCAGGCTATGCGATCACCGCAGTAAAGCAAGCCACCGGCCTTTCCGACATGAATATGACGGTCGGTGTTTCATTGGAATCTATGGTTCTCAATCGAAGAATTCTTCGAATTCTTCTGCCATATTTGCTGTGCCCATTCGACGGCTTCGAGCGGCCATGACGCGCTTAAGCCTTCTTCTGCGCTTGATCATCATTGGAATAAGTAAAGCATTCAGAACGACGAGAATCAATGCTCCAATTCCAGCATATTGGAATTCCTTGATTTCCATTGAATCCTCGAGATCTCCAATCCATTCGACCCCAAGAGGTGGTTCTGGAGGTTCTGGTTCTTCTGGAATGATATGTTGGTTGTAATCCCACCATTGATTTTCAATTTCCACGCGTTCCGTGTTTTCGCTTGGATATTCTGCGATAGTCATGGCATTCCCTCGTCCGTCAACAGGTGAGAGGACGTAGAAGTATGTCCTATCTGGTCGTATGCCATCCGCTTCCAAGCCAGATTGATTGAATGTACCAGTTTCTCCTTCAATTCCGCTCAAGCCAGTCGCAATAGGATTGACATACCTCAGTTCAAGTTCATTTGGACGTGTGTCAAGGCGATACATGTTCCATGTCACTTCCCCATCCAGTTCATTTTGCGGCCATGTCCAAGTAAGGTTTAGTTCGTAGCAAGAGTTCCAACTTCGTTGTAAATCGAAACACGTTGTTGAATTTGTAAATCTGTAAGAATGTGTAAATGAAGAGACTAAACTCGAAGGAGCGATTGCATCTCCGCACAACATGGAGTTGCCTTCTTCATTCATGAACACATTGATTCTTGATAAATCTGGAACATCAGCACGATTTGAAGGAATAAGTGCATAGGACGCACATGTACCAGAGGCAAGTGGTTCTGGATCAACCCATTTCTCTGTTGAAATGGACACCATCTCCACAAATCGCTCATCAATGAGTTGAGTCCACAGACTTTGACTATCTTCTTCATCTGGATTAGGGAATATTGTACCTCCTGTTTCAGCAACAGGGAGTTTGTAGATTCTCCAGCCCCCTAGGTATGGGTTGAATACGTCACCTTCTGCAGTCCAAGACAATTCTATAGAGCCGCCTTTGAGCCGATTGTATTCTGTGTTATTGGCGGAAACCTCGGCTTCTGGTAACGATCCAATAAAGAGGAGGGCAGTATTACCGCTCAGACTCAGTGAAATGTTTTGGATTTCATCAAACGAGTAAAAATCAGGAGATTCAAGGTAGTCCCAGTACGTTTCGGTTGAATCTGGTAGTTCAAGGACCTCTACAGAATCAAATGGAATCATGTCTGGTAAAAGAGCTGAAAGATTCACTGTCAAATCCATCGACTGGACGTCTGCTGGTTGAGTGTTGTCATCAAGTTTCATAGCCTTAAGATCGAGAATCATCAGTGGTTCTTTGCCTCCAGCGATATTGTATTCAGAGCCTTGTATCGGTAAGAAATAGTCATATGAGAACTCTGCTTTGTCAAGAGAAACAATTGAACCAGTCAAGAGAGGTTCTTCTTCAATAACGACTTCGTCAATGAGTTGTATTGTTCTGTATACCTCTTCTTTGTTCCCAAGAGCGTCTTCAACTACCAATCCTACGATGTAGGATTTCAACGTAAAAGTTGTAGCATTGACGTTCAGGAATTTCCCGTGTCCAAGTTTTTTCACTGTATCAATCGTCCACGTGTAATTAAGAGGTTTGGCCGCAATATTGCTGGTTTGTGCACTGAGCTCGATTGTGTCTGCAGTGGTAAATGTACCAGAAACTGTATTGAGTCCTATTGCAGGGTCAATTCCTCCTGCAGTTATATCGGCAAATTCGATGAGTGTGTTGTCTGAAGGTGCTATGTCTGCACGGCCATCAAATGAGGTTGGCATGTACACTCTCAATTCCTTTCCATCTCCGATTTCTACGATATCAAATGTGCATGTGGTGAATTGTGATGGGCCAAGTGTATCGATATCACACATCTCAATGTGTTCAGATTCTCCTTGAGCATCAAACATTTCGAAAGTAACTGTAGAGTCCAAGATGGTGAAATTACCGACGTTTTCTATCTTAGCAGAAATCATATTCTCTCCGTAGTAGTAGGAAGGTGATGATGGGTCATGCGATGGATACATACTCGCAATTCTGAGATCAAGGGTGTTATCGAGGACAATTTCAATTTGTGCAAGATCATTGAAATCGTTAAGGTCTCCATCAAAATCGCTAGAACTGCTCATGAGTCCGAATTCGAAAATGAATCTGCCAGGAATTGAATAATTTAACGCAGGCAACGTAACTGTGAACGGTTGTTCATATCCTCCAGATGGAAGATTTGTAACGCTACGGGTTGCATTACTGACAATGGTTCCATCAAGCGTCATGAGGTTCCATCCTATGTTTGCTACTAGATTACACGAACCGCAGGTGTTTGCAATCCCATAAATGTCCATCTCATAATCCACTTCGGTGTTCAAAATCGCTTCGCCGTTGTAAGTGTGTAGGGCTGAGAGAGTATCGCGAGGGTCTTGTTCGTTATCGACAGCTATGTCGCTGAATTCGGCTGTAAGATTGATGTTGTATGATAAGATGTCATCGCTCGTATCAATATCTGCATAATCGAATTTGAACACGACCGTAAAGGTTCCAAAGACGCCACTAGGGAACCATCGATTAGAATCAGAGAAGTTTGCAGATTCTCCGCTGAGTAATCCGTTAATGTTCATTCCCCCATCCTCGATATTGTTTGAGATGCAAGATACTGCTGTCCGAGGTCCCTCACATACGTACCATTTCAGCGTACGAGTGTTTGTTAAAGGGCTCAATGCTTGATTTTCTACTTCTGCTGTAAATGTAATAGGATCGAATGCTGAGTAAAAGCGATCTTCAACAGGACTTTGGCCTGAGACAATAGCCAGATCAATTTGTTCTACAGCAGCAGCACTCGGTACATATGCGAGCATCGAAAATGCTGAAAAAAGCATAAGGAAAACCAAGCTAATGCTCGTTTTTTTCTTACCAACTGCCATGCTATCCGCTCCTGTCATCATACAGTGGTCGCATAGATGATTCAAAGACTCATCGCTTAATTTGGGGTTAATTACGGCGAATTCACCCCCTGATGGTTCGGCAACGTTCATGACATCGTTTGTGTTGGTACTGGTATGGAGGGGTCTGGGCACACATGCATTCGCTCAGATGAAAGAGGCTTAACTGCAGTGATTGAATTCCTCTCTGCGTTCACGCTATTCCTCATGATCTTGACTGCATTTATGTCTCTCGCCCAACTTGAAATGGGATCGAACGATACAGAAATTGACCAAGTTGATCAAGCGACAGTTTTCGCTCTAGATCGTCTTGTAGGTGATTCAGGGTGGTACGTTCCTGCACTCGATGATGGCGATTTAGACTATGCTAATTCAACATCTGACTGGGATGAGATAAGTGCTGAAAACTTGCAAAAAGGCCGTGTACAAACGGGACTCGTTGTAGCGGGGGAACTCGATGAAAACCGACTCCAAGCATTATCAAATGTGACGCTTGAATCCTTTTCTGAAGGACTAGGTCTTGCAGAGGATCTCAGTGCCTATTTGCACATCAGCGTTCAAACGTCTCCAGACACAACTCGTATCGGTCTTGTTCTGTTCGAAGGGGGCTCAGATATCAACTCAGCACGTATGGCATCTACGGCTTCAAGTGTCATTCGTATGTCTGGTGAACTTGTTACGATTACTTTGCAAGTTCATGATGCAGGTAGGCAAAGTGAGAATCTTGTGATTACTGAAGTAATGGCTCGCCCCATTGGAGGGGGGCCGGAATGGATTGAAATTTACAACGACAATTCCTTTGCAACAAACTTCTATGGATGGTCTCTTAACGTCACTTCTCCAAGTTCAACGAACAACGTCCTGTTCCAAAGTGGTGTAATAAGCGGTTATTCCACAGCTCTGTTTACAGGCTCAATATCATCTCAAATACAAGGAAACGCCACCCAGGTGATCGATTTAGGTACCTTTGGCATTCTAGGCACAGGTTCCATGAATCTTCTCGATGATGGCAGTAGTGTCATAGAACTACGGTTTACTCGCCCTGGTCAAACGAAACCCCTTCCAAACTCTCGTGCCGAGTGGGGAGGTCAAACAGGATTGTTACTTGGAATAAACAATGCCCTTGTTTGGGAGGGCGGTAGTCCGTTGAATTCCGATAGTTGGGCCGTAAATCAAGTATCAACACCCGGCGATGTGCCTTCTAGTGTAACAAATGCTTCATGAACTCGATGGCACTGGGACAACTGATACCCGTGCAAGCCGCTTCCACTTATTCACGAGACCGTTGTGTTACAGGCATCCATGGATTGGATGAAATTTTGCGAGGAGGTATCCCTTACGGGTCTACAGTTTTGGCTTCTGGGACATGTGGTTCTGGAAAAACAACATTAGCCATGGAATTCCTCGTTCGTGGTGCTCTTGCTGGTGAGGCATGTGCTCACTTCACAGCAACTGAACCATCAGTAAAACTCTTAGAAAATATTCGCCAATATGCCTTTTTCGACATGAATATGGTCGACACTGGTTTGATCAACGTTTTTGACATGGACGTTCTTTATTCATGGTTGGGACTTGACAAATCTACATTTGACTTGGATGACGTTCACGCCCTGATCAAGTCCATCACGGACATCGTCAACACAATTGGTGTTACACGATTAGTTATCGATTCGGTTACAACACTTTGTTACAAGATTAAATCCGAACAACTAATTCGAGATTTCTTGTTTACACTTGGAAAGAAATTAGCAACTCTGGGGTGCACAACCATCCTCATTTCTGAAATTACTTCAGCGACAGAAAACGCCCATTGGTCTTCGTTTGGTGTGGAAGAAGCAATCGCAGACGGAATTGTTGTTATGGGTGACGTCGAACGTATGGGCCATTTACTGAGATTCTTACAGGTGGTTAAAATGCGTGGAACATCCCATAGCAGGGCGAAACACGCCATCGAACTGACGCCACTTGGCGTCATGTTGACGCCGATGTTAAAGTGGGGCTCTCAAAATGAAACTGCTCATTGGGGTGCATGATTATGTTTGAACTCGATCAAAGAATCGCTGAACAACTATCGACAATCTCACTCAATAGCTCTGTCCAGGTTCGCTGTGGCAACTCAAACGCATTCATGGTGACTGCAAGCACAATGCTTCCATTGATGCAGATGTTTGAGATGGGAGGTGTATACATTACGGCAAGCCGTGGAGCGGTTGAGATCATTCAAGCCTTCGAATCGATTGGTGTCGATGTCTCAAATATTCAATTTATTGATCTTGTTTCCTCTGGTATTTTGGGAGGAACCGACGTAGAATATTCAAACATCCACTTCGTTGATAGTCCAATCATGTTAGAATCTGTTCTTCTCCGAACCTTGTATATTCTACGAACAACCTCTTCGGCGAGGAATTTCGTTTTCATTGATAGCGTAAATGCGCTCGCAATCTACAATGAGGATCGAATGCTTGCTGAATATCTTCACACCTTTATTAACACGTTCAGGCAGAGGGAAGTCCTTTCGATTATCCTAAATGTCCCTGACCAAACACCACCATTGGTTCTTTCGAACCTTGATCTGTATTGTACCGATCTTGTCGATCGTGGGCAAGTGGTCATCCATTGAGGAGGGATTTAGATGAAGAAGAAGATTACATTCGATAAGGAAGATGAAGAATTCTTTGGACAAGTTGGCTCTTTTGGAGTTCCTAAGTTTGATGGTGAAATGAACGGAGGAGTCCCTCGCGGATTCACAATGGTTGCGTTTACTGAAACGGGTTCTGGTGCTGAATTATTCGCAAAACAGTACGTTTCTCCCGCTGAAGAGTCCGAAAATACGCTTTACATTTCAACTAATGAAGGGCAACCAGAGATTGTTCGTGTTTTCAAGAAATACGGATGGCCACTCGACATCAACGTTCGTACAATTGGTGAGGAATACAATTCAAATGTTCTCGAACGAGAACTCCTAGCAAGCCGTTATCGTCTTGAAGGATTCCGTCTTGAGGACATCCAACGACTTGCTCAGACACGATTTGTAGATGAGAATAACCAAGACTATCTTACTGAAGTAACCAATGAAATCATGGCCTTGGGGCCATACTTCAGAGCAGCAATTGACAGTCTTGACTTTTTCTTACAACGTGATGATCCGAGCCGTGTTATTGCAATGATCCGTATGTTACAAGCGCATACTCAGATGTACCGGGGTCTTTTGTTAATCAGCGTTTCAGTCAATGGTTTGTCACCTTCGATTCGCCAAGAACTGGCGAGCATAGCCGATATGGTCTTGACCTTTGGTGTACGTACAATCGGGTCCGATTTCGAAACCTCGATGATTGTTTCAAAGTTCAGAAACGCTCCTGAGAATTTGAAAATGTTGGTTTTCCGTGTTACTCCAGAAGAGGGGATCACGCCAGAAACTGTCGAGCGTATCGCTTGACGTTGTTTACTGGTCGAAGCGACACCTCCAAAGAGGGCGAGGTCTGCCGCTAACCATGTCAAGTCGAGCAGCAACGGGTGGTTACGACCCTTCTGGCATAGATTTGGATGCTTGGACTGAGTTGGAAGAACAACTTGAAGCAACCATTCCTGATTATGATAGAGTCAATCGATTAATGACATTCGGGCAGGATAAGCGTTGGAGGCGAAATGTTCGCAACCATGCCACAGAAGGTATGAAAATTCTTGAAGTTGGATGCGGACCTGGAAGCTTTGCAGAAGATCTCGTTGGATTGGACGTCACCTGTTTAGATCCTTCGGAAGAAATGCTGAAAGTTGCCAAAAAGCGAGTTGATGCTGCACGCAAAGGACGGGGAGAACCTCCTGCAGCCTATGTTCAAGCGATTGCTGAAGATATCCCATTGGAAGACAATTCGTTTGATATGGTCTTCTGTCTCTTTTCGTTCAGAGATTTCCAAGATAAGAAAAAAGGACTTGAAGAAATATTCCGTGTTCTCAAGCCAGGTGGTCAGTTAGTGATGTGTGATGCTGGTAAAGCAAACGCACTGCATGGCTTAACTGGTCGTATTTGGATGAGTACTGTTGTTCAATGGATGGCCCGTTGGGTTACAAAAACCAAAGACCATCCTTGGAAAGGGCTGGCTCGTTCCTACACGCACTATGGTACAAACAAATACTACAGGAATATGATGGTTGATGTAGGCTTTGAAAATGTTTCAGGGCGACTGTTGTATCCTTTCTTAATGTCGAGTCGATTCCGTGGAAAAAAACCACTGTGAGATTCATTTCTTGTCAACTTGCCTTTCCATTAGCCTCATAAACCCCCTCTCGGTGGTCTGAACGAAGTGGTTCTGATGGGTATGGAAAAAGTCCTCCAAAGCATCAAAAAAGCCGAGCAGGCTGCTGAAAAGACACTCTCTGATGCTCAGAGTGAATCCAGTCGTATACTCAGTGATGCTCGACGTGATGCAGCAGATATGGTCTCCAAGGCCGCAGAAGACGCCCAGGCTACGATCAAGTCTACTCTCGATGCAGCTCGTGAAGCGGCCATGAAGAACGTAACAAAGGTCCAGAAAGAAGGCTCTAAGTCCGTTGAAACTGTTCAAAGCGATGCTGCAAAGAATCAAGATGCAGCAGTATCTCTTATCGTGGAAAGACTCCTGAATCAATGAAGTGATATCATGTTCTCAACTGTCGACATGTCCCGTCTAACTTTGGCGGCGCCTGTTGATGCTATGCATGAAATCGTCCGCAAATGCTCCGATTTGGGTTGCGTTCACATTGAAGATTACACACAATTCGAAGAAGGAATTGGTGTAGGGCGTGCAATCCAAAGCGAGGATGCTGACATGATCAGCGCCCTGCTTCTCAAGGTGCGTGCCGTGCGCAGTGCTATTGCAGTTCACAACTCAAAAGGCTCTCTTTCAAGTTCCAATGCAAAGAAACTTGCAGAGAAGATGTCGCCAAAGGTTGATGCTGCTTTGGAAAACATCGAAGCGATTCGTGAGGCTGAATCTGATATTTCGTCGCTTAACGATCAACTGCGAGTTTTCGAACGTCTCGAGCCACTGAATATTTCTCTTGACCTTCTTTCTGGGTATCAAGGCGTAGAAATCTACGTCGCCGAGACTCCAAACTCATCTAAGGCTCACAAGGCTTTTGCCGACATGGCTTCTCGAATAGAGTATCTCTGCCCAACAGGTCTCGTTGCAGTCGCATGTGCTCCGAGTGATGCAGCTGCAGTACAAATCGCATTGGCTGAGTTGAACGCCAAGGCGATTCAACTTCCTCCCGGAAAAGGAACTCCATCTCAAAGAGTCGAAGAGACGAAGCAAGCAATCTTGAAGGCTGAGTCCTCCGCCAATTCCAATCAAGAAGCGCTTGATGCATGGGCGGAAAAGAACGGTTCAGACCTTGTCATCATTGAAGAATATCTGCAAAGAGAGGATGCAATCTACACTTCTCCAACATCTTTGGCTGTATCAAACCAGGCTTTTGCCCTTGACGCATGGGTCCCAACAGAGGACGCAGACAAAGCCCTCAATTCATTGAAAGGAATTGTATCTCACATAGAAATTGAAGCTCACGTTGACAATCATCACGGCCACGATGACCACGATAGCCATCACCATGAGCCTGAACCGCCAATTGCTTACAAGAACTCAAGCGCTGCAGAACCGTTCGAACTCGTTGTCGACCTCGTAGGCCGTCCTAAGTACGGTACTCTCGACCCTACAACCTTCATCATGATCACTCTTCCAATGCTGTACGGACTTATTCTAGGGGACTTTGGCTATGGGTTCGTTATCGTATTGCTTGCACTTTGGCTACGATCCCTTCCGTTTGCAAAGGAGGCAATGGGTAAGAATGCAACCACTGTACTCATGTCAATGGGTATTTGGTGCATGATATGGGGATTCCTGTTCGCAGAAGGCTTTGGCTTTATTTGGGATGGAACCGGGCATATTATGGGTGATGCATCCCCACTGATTGGTCTGTATGACTGGACATATGATTTGACTGGTAGTTTCAAGAAAAGCAGCATAGCAAGTGCATTAGGCCTAGGCCACACATACGTTCCATTCCACCGTGCAGGAACTGCTTTGACAGATTACGTATTGGTTTCCGTTTACCTCGGTGCACTTCATCTTCTTATTGGATACATTATTGGATTCTTCAACGTCATGAAGGCTCATGGTATCGTCGCAGCATTCTTCGAAAAGGGAAGTTGGATGATGATTCTCCTCGGTGGATTCTTCCACATTTATGGCTTCATGAAAGGCAACAATGAAGTCATCGCAGGTACCATGCCAGCAATCATCATGATCGTAGGAGTTGTGTTGCTCATTATCGCTCTTGCAATCTATGAAGGCTTTGGATGGGCTGGTGGCATCATCATGGGTCCAATTGAAACCTTTGGATTGTTGGCAAATACGCTTTCCTATCTGCGTATTATGGCAGTCGGTGTCGCAGGTGTCAAGATCGCAGAAATCGGAAACGACATGGGCTTTGCCTCCATGACGGATGCTGTTTCAGCAGGCGATTACGTCATGGTTCCGCTCTTCTTCTTACTTTGGATTGGCGTCCAAGTGTTCGCAATCGCACTCGGTCTCCTCTCACCTACTATTCACGCAGCTCGTCTCCACTTTGTGGAATGGATGGGCAAGTTTTACGACGGCTCAGGCAGGGTCTTTTCCCCGCTTGGAGGCCAACCCCTACATGTTGAGGGGAACTCATAGTCCACTGGACGTTAAGGAGGTAGAAAATATGAACAAGAATACCCTAAAGAAAAGCCTACGAATGATGATTGTACTCGGCGCACTCGTCCTGATCGCTCAGGGCGCAACTGCAGCCAATGTCGAAGATGATGGTGCCTACGATGATTGGGGCAAGTATATTGGAGCAGGAATTGCTCTCGGACTTGCTGCAATTGGCGCAGGTTTCTCCCAAGCAGCCATCGGTAGTGCTGCAGTTGGAATGATTGCAGAAGATGGATCCAAATTCGGACCTGCACTCATCTTCACGGCTCTTCCTGAGTCGATTGTTATTCTCGGTGCATTGCCACTCTTCCTCTGAAGATTGG
>JAKMFY010000120.1 GCA_022425185.1 Candidatus Poseidoniaceae archaeon
ATGTAATGCTTCCAAATCCAGGCCAAGAGAGCACAATATCTCCTAAATATGTACCAACTGAGTCATCAACATCTTCAACACGGACCACCATGAATTCATCATCATTATCGATTATTCGATCGAGCGATGTATTGTTTGAATTTACAAATTGGATGTCAATTGTTGGATGTATGTCCTCTACTTTGATTGTTCTCTGCATGACAAGACTACCAGTGTTGGTTCGCATTTCCATTGAAATTGAATTCAAAGAACTTCCAATCTCCAAGAACAGCGTCGCCTCATAACAATGGTGATTCGAATCTGGTTTCTCCACATAGTTTAGTTCACCAAGAATCCCTCGTTCAACAAGAAATTGTGGTCGTTCTGTGTTTGTATTATGATCAACATCCAGTACACAACCAGTAATCGTGTTATTTACGCCACGTAGAACTCCATCAGGTGTGTTGCTTGGTAAAGGCGTAACGCCGAGCCACGATGGATCCGCCGAGGATACATGCGGTCCAAACCATGTTGCGGCTGCGTCAAGAACCTTCGATACATTTGTTGTCATTTGCTCATCCTGCATCCCAAGTTTGTCACTTGCAATGACATGCAATGCTAACCCACCAGTTGTTATGTTGATTGGTAACGTGATCATTGCTTCCCATGTTGAACCATTATCAGTCGTCCCCATCGGACCTTGCAACCATGTTGTGTTGTTCAGAACACACGTCGAACAAACGACCGTCCAACCCATTGTAACCGATTCCACCTTCTCATCATCGGATGCAAGGACTGTACACAAGAACGAATCTCCACGAGCATATTCTGGTTGATCACAGTACACCGAATCAATGGATGGGGCAGCATTAACCCAGAACCGCATCATGATGAAATTGTTCTTTGTATCACGCTCAAAAGAAGAAGCGTTGTCGTGGCTATAGCGAATACGGACATCGAGCCAGCCTGACTCAGTTGGTGTGACTGGAACAATGACTGATGTTCTCGAGCCATTAAGATCTCCAGCAGGCACAGAAATTGATGAAGATGTCATGAGAACAGAACCTTGGACATTGATAATCTCAAGTTGACCCTGAGCACTCGCCATTCCTAAATTCTCAAGACCGACTTCAATGTATCCTGTTTTCCCGACTGATAGATTGTCTTGTAATCGAGCATCTAGGAGATGAATATCATGAATGGTATCGATATAAGGCGCCATCTTTGGATCTCCAACCGTTACACCCATCCACGAGATGTAGGTGTTTGCTGCTGCATTTGCTTCAGCAAAACTAAATCCTTGAGAATACATAGCAAACAAAACACTTGGCTGTCCAACCGCTGTAAGATATGGCTCATACACGTATCCCTTGACACCACTTACACCATCTTCGAGTAAATCAGCTACAAGCGACTGCCCATACGTAGTGTCAATCGTAAAAGAACGACCTCCGGTCGAGACTGCTGTTTCAGCGATTGAACCATCCACCCACGTCATATGGGGGCGAATAGCTCTGAAACTCAGACTGTCAAGGAAGATAGAACCACTTGTTGACGTAGCGACAACATCGATTGGAATTCGTATTCGAAACGCCGTAGCATTTGAATCTGGGCGGAAACGAAGCGCTGCATCGACCCAATTTGTTTCAAATGGTTGTGAAGAAGATGTGTTGGTTGAAAGCACATTTCCACTCTGATCAACAGCTTCTACGATAATTGAAAATGAACCATAGACGTCTCCAGAACGTGAACCTGAAACTGATGCAATCCAAGCATGGTCCATTACTTCGTTTGGAATCAAGAGGTATTGTTCGAGAGAAGCGGCTGATGTTCCTGATCCTGAATATGCAGAACAGTCCTTGTAAATATCACGGTGAAGCCGTGTTACATCTCCGTCTGTAAGTGCACTCTCCCATATCATAACCTTATCGATCATGCCCTCGAAAAACGTAGATTGGGCTCGATTCACACCAAGTTTGTACAAGTCGATGTTGTTCAATGAACCAGACGGGAAGTTTGTGGTTCTAACCAGAACACCGTCCAAGTATTGTCGAACATTCCCACTTTCAAACACCGTAACAAGATGCATCCATTGTTGCGCTTCTACATCTCCAAAGGTGTGTGTTTGATTGTTGTGTAAACGCCATTCACCATTGAATATCGCGTGCTGGAACGAAGTGTTTGAACCTGCGTTATCCGAGACTGCAAAGACTGAAGCATAATCTGGAAGCGTAGTTGAATTCGCCCATACCCATTGACTCACTGTAAAATTTCCAACCCAATCATCAACATCAACTTCGACGTAATCATCGATTCCATCAAACCACAAACATCCGCCATCAGGACAACTACGCCAATTTGATGAATCCATGTTGTGCAATGTTAGCGAGGCATTCACATCAACTGAGTCGTTTGTTTCCATCCCAATACCTTCATCAAAATTCCAAGCATGAAGAAGCGTAGATGGGGATGGAGGGGTGGCATTGGCTACAAAGAATGCTGTAGAAGGGACCAGCGCCTTGCTCTGATTTGGTCCAGACCAGGAGAGTTTCAATCCATGAGGCCCACCGCCTTGGAAGAATTCAGCACGGAAGTCATGCAATCCTGCAGTTAGATTTCGGAATCCAGATAATTCCCGCATACCGTGGGAGCCGTAGTTTGTGACCAAGCTGACTCCATCAATCCAGAATTCTGAACCATCATCACTCGTAAGGAAGAAGGTCCAATTCCCAGTCTCAGGAATGTCGATAAGACCGCTAAATCGAGCGCCCCAATTGTTTTTGAAACGATCATCTAATCCTGGATATGCAGCATACATTGAGTTGTATTGTAAGGATGATTCAAGGCGAACATGATCGGGAACCCGATCGATGAGCGATGGCATTGAACCAGTATTGAAACTCACACCTTCATTATCAAAGAATTCAGAATAGATGCCCTGAGTCCCATTTCCAGATTCTTCAGAACAGGTTGCAGACATTGCTGCTTCAATCGCTCCGTTTCCTCCTTTCTTGGTTTGGGTTTGATAGGACCACGCAAATGCATCACCTGGTGAAAGAGTTGGAGTTGTTGCATTCCAGTGCTTTACACCACTCGACCATGATGAGCTGTCAGTGTCAAAACCAGAATTTTTCGCCCAACTTGAAGCCCAATTCCCATCGTTTGAACCCCAGGATGCATAACCCATCACATTGCTGATGTTTGTTACAAAGCCAGTTTCTTCGTCGAAGATAACCGTCTGATTGTATGTTTCAGTGAGTGTTGTATTCGCAGCATAGAGGTCGTCATTCCAGAATTTGTATCCAGAGCTATTACGATTTGTTGCCAAATCAAGCACGGTCGTTCCACGTTGACCAAGGCTGTTGTTGGCCTTTTCGATGAGTTCTAATGCTGTATCAATAGTATAGCCAGTGAGTCTGGTTACCAGATAAAAGCCATGCTTTTGTCGAGAGAAGGATTCGAAATCACCACCAGCCAATGGGCCATAGTTGTGAGTCCCCCAGTAATCTCCCGCAATACTACTGTTGTATGATCCTCCTAGAAGAGAAAACTCTTGGTCGAAGGATGCTTTGTTGTTTCCACCACTTACTTTCAGAGGTATTCCTTTGTTTGAAACAAGATAATTCATATCTGAAACATTGCTTCGATTACCCAACATTTCCAAGAATGGGTATGCAAAGAATTCATTGAATTGATTTCGATTGATTGTCTCGCCAGTTGGTGTTCCATCTGCGTCGAATATGAACACACGTTCGAGACTGATGTTACGGGCTTCAACAAATGCCCAACCTATGGTTTTACTGGATTCTGATTTGTTATTGATCAACACCCCAACATCACTATAATCGTACAGTGTAAGGGGATCAAACCCATTTGGTACTGCGATTGGTTGTTGTTCTAAATCAAGCCAATCATCATCGATTGTGAACCCTTGGAAGAGATTATCAACCATGTTTTCTGATGGAATTGAATCAGATTGGAGTGGGGCAATAAAAGCAGAAAAAAGAGTTCCAACCATCAAACAGGCCAGAACAACACTTGTTCTTGCGCCTCCCATGAGCATTCTAACTCGAATTCAAGTTTAGCACTATTGCTTCCATGAGAGGTTCAATTTCAATCAAAAACCCTTCTTTTCATCAAAAAAACACTGAAAGGATATGAAGGGTGGCCCCGTCTGGTGATATTGATGGCAGAACTATACATGTCCCGTACTTGTAAATGGGGAACCCTGCGAGTCGTTGGAGGAGACGTCTGGAATCATGAAGGTGATGTCCTGATTACTCCAGCGAATAACAGACTATCTGGTCGTGAAGGAATCGACCATATGATTCACCAAAAAGCAGGAGAAGAGTTGACTCAAGCAACACGTAATATTTGCTTAGAAATGAGGAAAATCAACGCCCCTCCGTGTGCTGTTACACAAAATGTAGTCACTGAACCATACGCTTTAGCAGATCGATACAAGCACATCATTCACGTTGTTGGCCCAGATTGCCGACGACCAAACCAAGACGAAACACGTCGGGATCTACTTCCAGTAACCTATGAGAATTTATTCAAAACCCTTGAT
>JAKMFY010000122.1 GCA_022425185.1 Candidatus Poseidoniaceae archaeon
ATTCCTTCTTTGACGCAATTAGCGACGTTAACGAATCCGTTCGAGGAGGCTATGCCTGTGTTGGAATAGTCAATGGTTACGGACTCTTTGCATTCAGAGACCCACATGGAATCCGCCCCTTGGTTTATGGAAAAAGAGAATATGAAGGTGGGACTGAATGGGTTGTTGCAAGCGAATCTGTTGCGATCACTGCTCTTGGATTTGAGATTGTTTCCGATGTCAAGCCAGGAGAAGCAATCTTTATTTCTTCATCTGGGCACTTGTTCGTCAAACAGTGTGCAGAACCTCGACCATTCACACCATGCATTTTTGAGCATGTTTACTTCGCCAGACCGGATTCTACAATTGACGGAATTTCCGTCTATCAAGCCCGATTGAATCAAGGTGAACGTTTAGCTGAAAGACTCCTTGAACAATGGCCTGACCATGACATTGATGCAGTTATCCCAGTACCTGATTCAGGTCGAATCTCAGCCTTGCAAATGGCGAATATACTCGATGTCCCTTATCGAGAAGGATTCGTTAAGAACCGATATGTGGGTCGTACATTCATCATGCCTGGCCAAGAGATGAGAATGAAATCTGTACGTAGAAAACTCAACGCAATACCAAGAGAATTTAATGGGAAAAATATACTTCTTGTGGATGATTCAATCGTACGTGGAACAACAAGCGCTCAGATTATTGAAATGGCAAGAGAAGTCGGAGCCGCTAAGGTGTACTTTGCATCCGCAGCACCTCCAGTACGCCATCCAAATGTGTATGGAATAGACATGCCAGCAGTGGATGAATTCATTGCCAATGGCAAGTCTATCGAAGAGATCAATCAGACAATCGGCTCAGATCGTTTATTCTATCAAACACTAGAAGATTTAGTCGAAGTAACCATGCGAAAAGGCGGTGGATTGGATGGATTTGACAGTTCATGTTTCAATGGAGAATACATCACTGGTGATATAGATGCTGATTATCTTGAGAAGTTAAGAGCAGCAAGAAACGATGCTTCGAAGACAGAAGAGTCAATGGATGATGAACGAAGTATTGACATGCATAATCATCAGATTTGAACAGAAAAAGCATCAGGCTATAACCAGCGAGGCTTTGGTAAGGTCATGGTCCAAACGCTTCCTTCTATCGATTCGATTCATAATGAAGAGAAAGTAAATGCCATCTCAATCAATGCTACTGGGAACAAGGTACTGATCGGAGATTGTAAAGGAACAGTTCTACTCTATTCGCTTGACGAAGAGGGGCAGCATCTTGAAAATACAATCAAATTTAGTTCTGCAATAGTCGAAGTGATTTGGCATAATGCAAAATTCCTTGTCCTCGATGAGGTCGAGGGAGTCCATATGTGCAACCAGGAAGGAGATATTGAATGGGTGTTCAATCTCGAGGCTGGTGGAGCAAAGGCCCACATTCAACAGCAGATTATTGTTCTCGATGGCATTGGAACACTGCGATATCTTACATTTGATGGGAAAGAACACCCAACAAAATATCAACAAATCGTATCATTTGAACCTCTTCAAAATGGGTTTTTGTTGCTAACTGAACAAAGCGAAGTTAAGAAGATAAATACGTCATTTGAAGAGATATTCTCTCGTGAACAACGAGGTGATATTGGAGAAGATATTGTGCATTATGGTGAGGGGCTCAACTCAACTTGGTTTGTAGCAAGAGAAGGACATGCATTAGTCCCTGGTGATGAAGAAGCTCTTGAGATTGAATTCTTTGCTGGGGCTGATCTTGTTTCTAGAACAGAAATTAAAGGCCGTGTTCGAGCGTTTTCTTCGAGAAATGAAATTCAATATCTTGGATTAGATAACGGAACGATTGTTCACGTTTCGGATGTTTACGAATTAAGTGTAATACATCAATTTCCCTACGCAATACGCTGCCTTGAATTAACTGAAAAGCACCTACTTGTCGGTACTTGGTTCAATATATACGGCATTGATTTGATTTCAAATGAAATCGACTGGACAATCGAACACAAGGGGTTAGTTGAAGAAATTATTACCGACAAAGGTCAAAATAAAATGCTCTTTTTTGGTGAAGATCAAAACGATTGGACAGAAGCAGAACCAGTCGGTATCTGTAGGGTACATCAAGAACCTGTTGAAGTGGATGATTCGTTTCTGCAAGGCTGGTTTGAGAAGGAAGTCGTTTTTGCTGAAACCAATCCAGAAGTTGTCTATAGAAACGTAGATGACTTTGAATCTCTTTTGTCAGAGGGTGAGAGAGAGATGCTTACAGATTCTGATCGAATTGAAGAATTTGCATTTGATGCACTATCGGATGCACTGAATGAAATTAGTCAGTCAATAGAAGACATAGATGAAGAAGAAGGAGAGGATCTATTGAGTATGCTTCATGAATCTAGTGAAGTGTTCATTCCGCCATCAGCTCATGCTGGTGATGATCAAACATATGTCCTTGATATGGGAGAAACATCACTCATATTGACTCTTGATGCTTCGAATACGAATGATCCTCAAAACAACATTGTCCGTTGGTCTTGGCTTGATTCAACTGGAAAAGAAGTTGCTACTTCTGCAAAAGTGAAGGTAAAACTTCCAATTGGTACACATCAATTTGAATTGCGAGTTGAAGCATCAGATGGTGTGCTAACAACGGATTACGTTCAAATCACAATACTATCCTCAGACTCATGAAGGTGGAGTTACTCGCCTAGACATGGGCGTCCAATCTCCACTGATTGAGAACTTTCTAGTTGGTCCACTTCAGATGAGATGCTCTGTTGTAACTGATGTACAAACAGGTGACACTGTTATCATCGATGGTGGCGATGAACCTCAGCGTTTGATCAGTTGGATAGAAAATTGTGAAGGTAGCGGTCCTAATTGGTCAAACTACTCCAAAGCGGATACCCAATCGATTCAACGAAATGTCGTTGCTCTCTTGAATACGCATGCCCATTTCGATCACAGTGGGCACATCCCTACACTTAAGCAACATTACGATGTAGAATGGTATCTTCATCCTGATGATACTTTCCTTCAAACACTAGCAAAAACAGCAGCGGTTCGATATGGAATTCATCTTCCTGAACCCGCCCTTGCTGATGTTGAGATTAGTGATGATGAGATGTTGAAACTCGGTTCAATTGAATTTGAGATCCTCCACACCCCTGGACACACACTCGGAGGGTGTTGTCTCCGACTGATAATCGATGATGAAGCCGATCATTTGTTTGTTGGAGATACGTTATTCGCCGGTTCGGTTGGTAGAACTGATTTAGAAAATACAGGAGGCGATTTCAATGTCCTTTCAAACAGTATTCGAACAAAATTATGGCCCTTAAATCCAGAAACGATTGTTCATCCTGGCCACGGTCCTCTAACCACAATTGGTCATGAGAAAACAACAAATCCTTTCGTTGGCGATTCAGCAGGTGAAGGTGGAACCTTCACGTTTGGAAAGTATGCTTAACCCAGCATTGCTGAAAGTGCTTCTTGGAATACAGGCAGTGCCTCTTCCCAAGTTGCTACAATTCCATAATCTGCATGTTGGAAAATTGCAGCATCAGCATCTTTGTTGATTGCTACGATGTACTTTGATGACCGCATTCCTGCGAGGTGTTGAATTGCACCTGAAATTCCGACTGCAATGTAGAGATTTGGATTAACTGTTTTACCTGTTTGACCAACTTGCATTGAATGAGGAATCTCAGCCCATGTGTCAACAGCGGCTCTTGAGGCTCCAACTGCCGCACCAATTGTATCTGCAACTGCTTCTAAATGAACGAAATTTGCAGGTGATCCCATGCCTCTTCCTCCAGATATGACGATGTTCGCTTCAGATACATCGAGGCGAGTACTTGCTCGTTGCATAATTTCTTGCACTGCAGTTTTGACATCCCCTGATGCATCAACGACGGATACATCACAATTCCCACCATTTCCTGCAGAATCGAAAACGTTTGCTCGAACAGTAACGACTGCCTCTCCAGAAACGGAAACCGTTTGATTTGCCTTTCCAGAGTAGATTGGAGAAGTTAAGTTTGTACCATCAATTCGAATGACATCTTGAACGACTGAAATATTTCGTCGTGCCGCAAGACGTGCTGCCACGTCTTTGCTTCGCGTGGTCGCCAGACAAAGGATAGTACCGGAAGGAAGTGCGCTGTCGAGAGCACTCGCCCATCCACTGCTGTCGTTTCCATCAAAAACATCGGACTTAACTGCGATGATCTTCGAAATTCCAGAAAGGGATTTTACAGAGTCGGCAATCGATGCGTCTGTACATGGAACAACAAGTGTTGGCTCTCCACCAAAAGCATGTGCTGCTGTTACGAGTTCTGCGGTTGACGCATGGATGCTTCCCTTTGATAATTCTGCTATTACAATCATATTTGTCATATTATTCACCTCATAGTACATTTGCTTCATCACGAAGTAGTTGAGCCACTTGCGAAGCACTGGCTCCGCCTTCGAATGTTTTTCCTGCGGGCTTTGCAGGAGGCATTGAATGAGAAGAGATATTGATTGAAGACGATGGAGCTGTAGCGCTCATGAGTTCCACTTTGGCTTTCTTAGCCATCATGATTCCCTTGACGTTTGGCTTGCGGACTTTGAAATCCCCCTTGTCGCAAGAAATGACTGCTGGCAAAGCGACATTAATTTTTGCGACACCTGATTCAACAGGCATTGATACAGTAACAGAATCTGTGAATTCTGCTCCGATAACGTTGGAGGCATTTCCCCAGCCAAGTCTTTCAGCAAGCCCAGGCCCTGTAGAACCCGCACCGGTATCAGCAGCGGATTTTCCGCAATATACGACCGTAGCACCCAATCCTTGGATTGTTTCAGATAGAATACTTTGCAGCGCATTGGAATCCAGATCAGACCATGAATCGTCCCAAACCCGTACGATGTTGTCCACGCCGATTGCTTTTGCATCTTTGAGAATCTTCTCTGAGCCAGGTCCACCGATGGTCAATGCTGTTACTGTGCCATCTGTAGCTTCCTTGTGGCGGATTGCGGTTTCGATTGCAAACTCGTCATATGGGCTCATAACCATCTTGACTGATGAAAGATCAACCCGGTCACCTTGGACCATAATTTTTGCATTCGTATCGGGAACTTGCTTGACGAGAACGACGATTGTAGGCATCTGTATCGTTCTACGGAATGTGGCTCGATTCATGAAGATTGGCTTTTAGGCGTTTGTAATTTACGAGCAGAAATCAAAACAACGGAAATGTTTAGAAACCGTCTGTTTGAAGGACGAATTCCATGTCAGATGAACGATTATTTCCAGGACCTTCTCCCGCCCAAGCAGACACACTCAACGCTTGGAGAGAGTTGTTTGAATCCAAACACAGCGAGGATTTTACATCCCTAAAAGGAACCGATTGTCTTGAGCAACCCATCTTTGCCTTCGAAGTTGATTACAGAGATATTGATCGAGATGATGTCCTAAGCCTGTACTTCAATGAAGCACCAGAAGAAACGATTGAACTCGCTAATGAAGTTCTTCGCACAATGGTCGCTGAGTACGAAGTAAGCGACATTCGATGTATCCTCCGACCCCTTTCCCTCCCACCTGAGCGGACGAAGAGTGTCTCATCGTTACGTATGAGAAATAGAGGGAAAATTGTTAGTTGTGTCGTGCGAATTAAGGATGTAGGGCCCCGTTTGGGCTATCTACAGGAAGCGCTCTATGTGTGCGCACGCTGTGAGTCAAGGGATATTGTCAAACAGAAAATAGCTCGTGAGAGAAAGCGTCCTGAAGGACCTTGTAAGGTATGTTTTGACAAGGCAATGGAAACATACGAAGGTAAAATTCCTTATGGAGTCTATGAACGCCTAAAGTCATCGATGAAACTTACAGCAGAGGGATCATTTTACAAGGATATTCAATACTTATCTGTTTCAGATATCGACGACTCATCTGGTCAACCAATATGGGTCGTGATTGATGACGAGTATGTAGATACTTGCAAAATAGGGGACACAGTAAGAATTAACGGTGTTGTACAAATAGACCCCGTACCGGATAGAAACTTCATGAAGGATACACGACGTATTCTTCAGATTCATGCTTTCAGTATCGAAAGCTTGTGAACTTACTCAGGAAGTGATGTTTAGCATCATTTCGTAAGAATCTGGGTGCTCTTCAAAGTGTTTAGCAATTGAAACTAATCCGTTCGCTACGCCTTCTGCTACACCCATTTTCGCATCGAAAGGATGGAGTGTACCATCTTTTACTGCCTGCTTGAACAGTTCAAGGTCATCCCAAGTACTAGCCTCCCCAAATTTAGGGTTCGGAGTAACAGTAATTGAACCGAATTCTGGTAAAACAACATGTTCGGCTAATTCGTAAACTGGTGAATGAGTATCTGCAGGGTCGAGATAAGCCTTCTTCATTTTCTTTTGCACAATCTGGAGTGAGTCATGAAGCAAAAGAGCCCCGTTTGGATCGGATTTACTCATTTTATGGTCAAAGGAATCCATACGAACACCCGAAGCCTTCAATGAAGAAAGAATAGGGGTGTGAAGACAAGTAGCCTTCTTCCAGTTCCACTTCGAAGCCATGTCTCTCATGAACATGTGGGCTTTTCTTTGGTCCATTCCGCCTAATGCGACATCAATTCCAAGTTCGAAAATATCTGCGGCTTGCATTGCAGGATAATAGAATTTAGACAAATCGTGGTCTGAAGAAGCTTCATCTCGCCCCATGATTGTGAATGTTTTACGAACCATCGGCAATGTTGCTCCCTTTGAACAGCGAAGTACTCTTGCCCAATAATCACCAGAATCCATCAGGGTACTAGCCCAAACAAACCGAAGTTGACCTGGACCCTCTCCTTCTTCTGGATAATCAAGGAGGGCTCGAAAAGTCTCTTCCATATACACTGCCGTTTTCTGAATATCATCCATCTTACCGCCAAATTTGTCATTGACCCAAGCGTGCCAATCTGCGAGGAAAACTAAGACATTCGCTTTAGCCTCAAGCATGCGCTTAAGTTGCAAAGAAAGAACCTTCCAGCCAATGTGGGCTTTGCCGCTCGGTTCAAAACCGACATAACACCGGATTATACCATCACCAGACATCGAAGTTTCATCAGCCAAACAATCGACAAGGTGGTTAACACCCACGCATTCTTCAACATCTGAAACCATAAGACATAGGCGCTTACGTTGCTCTTCATTTAATTCTTTGATACGTTCATATCTTTCCTCAAAAGGAGATAGGAGCGTATCGACGTCCATTTACCCACCTCAAACAAGGTCCGTGAGTTTCTTCACTTTACCTTCTGACGGAGGAGTTCCTGCTTCAATCATCTTTTCGATTTCTGCAATCATAGATTCTGCAAGATCAATCGTTTCCTGTGTTACAGTAGTGCTCATCTCGATTGATTTACGAATCATCTTGATTCCAGATTTAGCCTTCGAGAATTTCTTTGCGTCTTCTTTTGCCTTATCACCACGTTGTTTTGCGGTGTATCCAGTTGCCTCATCGAGGAATGCGGACCAACTCTTACGACTTGCTAAAGCTGCTTCACGGCCACCATCTTGAGACAAAAACGATTCAAGATCGGATCCTTTGAGTTGTACGACGTCAACAAGGAGTTTACCTTGATCTGTGTAAGACCCCTTAATGGATGAAAGCAGACCGAAAGATGCTTCTAATTCGCCTTCGGAATTGGCTTGAACATTTTCGAAATGCTGTGCTGCTAACTTTGCAAGACCAGCATTTCCACCAATCGACTTTTCTAAACCACGCTTAACTGCGAATCGCTCC
The DNA here is from genome assembly GCA_022425185.1 of Candidatus Poseidoniaceae archaeon. GTDB lineage: Archaea > Thermoplasmatota > Poseidoniia > Poseidoniales > Poseidoniaceae > MGIIa-L2. The sequence continues at coordinate 7,774 of JAKMFY010000122.1, forward strand.
ATGTTGGGCCATCGACAGGTGCCTCATAAGTCTCGCGAAAGAGAAGCCACCTCATGCGGGGGGTTTTTTTGTGTTAATCTCTGCGCCAACTATGCGCAAGATTGTGGCGATAGTTCTGATTGGAGTTCTTCTTCTACCAATGACTTCTGCTTCTGAAGTCAAATTTGCTGATTTAACACCGCTTAGTTCCCAAGATCTTGCACTGAAGGCTGGGGATGTTTCTCCAGATGGAACCACAGTTCTCGTGGTTGGTTCAGAGGGATTTATTCATGCCTTTTCTGCGAATGAACCAGGTGATCGAGCAAAGGATATTTCGATAGACAGTGGTAGAAGCGCTGATTTCAATGATATTGCATGGCACCCGAACGGTCAGACTGCACTCATTGCTGGTGATTTAGGGGCGGCCCTACGATATGTTCACGCTGACCAAACAATTGAATCTTTGAATGGCGCTGCAATCGTAAACGGAATAGAACTTACAAATGTTGAATGGAGGGCAGGTGGTGATTTAGCCTTCTTTGGAGCAAAAAATGGAAATATTTACAGTTTCAATCAAGGTGAAGGACTATCAGAAATAGAAGGCAGTATGAATTCGACTATTACTGATATCGCCTGCCATCTTGAGCAGAATATTTGTGTTGTCACAACTCTTGAAGACGGCATTGGAGTCATTGATAGAACAAGAGAATTAACTTGGATAAGTGGTACATCAAATCAGGCGTGGATGGCAATTGATTGCCCACAGCCCACACTCTACACATGCACTGGATTTGCAAGCGAGCGACAATACCTTCTGATACGACTCGATATCTCAGATGCATCCAAATCCACTGGTGATCTTGACGGTGATGGTAAAACTGAAGCACGTCTTCTGGAAGACGGTGACAGTGATTTCATCAAACTCAGCCGTGGATATGATGGAACTACTCTCGTCCACATGGCCCCTATGGAATCAGTCCGATACCAACCTAAATTGAATGAGATTTTTATCCACACTTCTTCGGAGGACTTAACCGAGTTCAATCCAACTGTCGCCGGAAACAGTATCGCCCTTCTTTGGGAAAATGGAGAAAATGATGGATGGATGCTCACAAATTCTGGGAAAATTGTCGAAATAACTCCTTATGAAACTACACCAAGTTTAGGAATAATGGAAACAATTGTTTTCACTGCTGTGGCGATTTCAGTACCGGGAGTCATTATTGGTTTGATTTACATGAATTCACCCTATTTACAACGAAAATACCGTCAACTGCGAGGCTTTGATAAGAAAAATTAGCCATTCCTAACCTCATGGAGTTCGTGCTAAAGTTCATCAATTACTTTCAACCACGCCCCGCTAGGGAACATTATGGAACCATACGAAGGCGTCGACTTTTACGACATTGAGTCCTTACTTACTGAAGAAGAAATTATGATTCGCGACATGGTTCGTGATTGGGTTGATGAAGAAGTCATTCCAAAGATTGAGCACGCATGTGCAGAAGGCATTTTCCTTGACGAGTGGAGAGTTGCGCTTGGAGAAATGGGTGTCTTAGGTGCTCCATTGAAAGGTTATGGTTGCCCTGGACTATCCTATGTTGCATACGGACTCATTTGCCAAGAACTTGAAAGAGGAGACTCTGGACTTCGTTCTTTTGCTTCTGTCCAAGGATCACTTGCAATGTACCCAATCTGGGATTTCGGTAGCGAGGAACAGAAAAACAAGTACCTTCCTAAACTGGCGAGTGGAGAATACATTGGCTGTTTTGGACTCACTGAACCAGATTATGGTTCCAATCCTGGAGACATGGTCACAAAGGCAGAAGACATGGGAGATCATTATCTTCTGAACGGTGCAAAGATGTGGATCACAAACGGCACGATTGCGGATGTGGCAGTTGTTTGGGCGAAACTTGACGGAGTTATTCGTGGGTTTATCGTCGAAAAGGACGACAAAGGGTTTTCCGCTCCAGAAATGAAAGGAAAGCATTCACTCAAAGCTTCTGTAACATCAGAACTTGTGTTCCAAGATTGTAAGATTCCAAAAGATCGTATGCTACCCGATGTGAAAGGTCTAAGAGGACCATTTTCATGTCTCAATAATGCTCGCTTTGGAATATCATGGGGCGCTTTAGGTGCTGCTATGGCCTGCTTCCATAGTGCTAAGACTTACTCGATGAGTCGAATTCAATTCGATCATCCTATCGCCTCTTACCAGTTGGTCCAGAACAAACTGGCATGGATGCTTCGAGAGATTACAAAAGGCCAGCTTCTTGCGTATCATCTAGGACGAAAGAAAGACGATGGTACCTGGTTTAATGAACAGATTTCTCTTGCTAAAATGAACAACGTGGATATTGCACTAGAAATCGCTCGTGTATCACGAGACATACACGGAGCCAATGGTATCCTAGACGAATATCCAGTCATGAGACATATGGCGAATCTTGAATCTGTTAAGACATACGAAGGAACACATGATATCCACAACCTCATTATTGGACGTTATATCACTGGAATTCAAGCGTTCACAAGAACAGTCTGAAT
>JAKMFY010000125.1 GCA_022425185.1 Candidatus Poseidoniaceae archaeon
GCTTGAGGTTGATCAAGACCATCTTGGTCAAGTCATCAGACCATCGCTCGTCATCACCTTCGTAAACACGAACCCAAATCTCGACGACTTCGCTGTTGTTGCTGTAGAAGTTGTCAATGTCGAGAGATAATTCAAAGGTTTCTGTGTCAGAAAGAGCAACTGAACGAGCAAACTTATTGTCTGTGATAAGGTTGTACTTCTCGATTGCAGATGCAGAGAAATCGTCTCGAGAGAAGGATGCTTCGACGTATACTTCCCCAGTTTCAGATCCAGATAGGATTGTTCCAGTGATTGTGTACGTCGATTCAGTTACACCAACGGATGTGTTCTCGAAGTTGTCATACTGAACCAATGGGATTTCGTCTCCATAGCCTTCAGGAACAACAACGAAGTACATTCTGTACTTGTCTGAGAACTTACCAGATGCATCGTATACTCTCAATTCCATACGAATTTGAGATTCCGCAGTTCCTGAAGAATCAACAGTTTCGTTCTGGAATCGGTATGTGAACATTCCATTGGAAGCAGCTGATTCTTCAAACGTGTGGCCTTCAAGATTGAAAGATGTGTCACCATATGGTGCGTCGAAGAAAACCTTCCATTCATAGGTTACAATTCCGTTAGACCCATCAATTGCATCAGCGTCAAAGGAGTCACTTGCATCAAAGTTAACGACACGTACTCCGTTATCATCAAGGATAATGCGATTGACATCCCATTCTGTGTTCGAAACGGTCTTTGTACCAATGTATTCGATGTTATCAGAAGATTCGATGGTTACGTTTGCTTCTGGTGCGAATGCGTCAGCGAGTACATCGTTTGTTTCGACAACGACAGAGATAATTCTGGAGTGCCCTGCTTCATCATGGAGCAAGAGAGTTACGGTCCATTGTTGACCTTGAAGACAACCTGTTGCTGATGAGAGATCGACCTTACAGAAGGCTACATTCGGAGAAGCATCTGTGGTATGGTCGGTTCCGCTAGCCATTGTAGCAGCGTCCCAGTCAGTAGGTCCATCAAGTATCCAATCGGTGGAAAGTGTAGCAGCGGTTGCAGTAGTGTAGCCAAAGTTGACTGTTGCATCGCTCTTCATGTAATGAGTTGCATATCCACCTGTTGATGGGTCGATGTTTGGTGTATCGCCATCAATGGTCAGTCCCAAATCAGCGCCTAGTGAACCGAATCCTTCAGGATAAGGTGTTACCGAGAATCCAAGCATGTTTCCTAAGAGTGGGAATGTTTGGCTGTCAGCACGTGAAGAGTAGGTTGCTACGTCAATGGTTGAAACTATCATTCCACCTTGGTAATAGCTACAAGTTCCCATAATGACATCCTTACTGTTTGCATCAGTACGTAGAAGGCTCTGGAAGTAACCTCCGTCCTCCATGTAACCATTACAGACGCCAGGAACATTTTGTGTGCTTACAGAATTTGTATTCAGAACAGCAGTAGCAACGGTTCCATCGCCCTCAAATCCTTGGAACGATGTTGTTGAAACATCATTCATGATTGGATGGTAAGGGTCTGCAATATCGAGTCCTGTGTAGGTAATCTTGGTTTCTGGAGTGTCTCTGCTCTGAACATCCATACCGAATGGAAGTCTACCGTTTAGACCAACGTCTAGACCGTAGATTTGGCTTCCTTGCGGGCCAAGGTGAGCCTGTACAGTACCACCAGCAGACATGAATGATTCCAATGTTTGTCGGTTTGCAGTTGATCCAAGCTTCTGATAGTATCCACGACCTCCGCTTTCAACGTCCTTTGCAGCAATGTCATCTTGCCATGGCAAGAGAACCTTGTCGTAATGAGTGAGCCATCCACTGTCGAGGTATGTTGTCCAGTCATTGATAGAGTACTGCGTATAGGTCATTCCAAGAAGTTGCAAATCTTGCTTAATCGTGGAAGTACGTGCTGTTGAATCACTGAGGATTGCAACATCAATTGTGTTAGCGAAAGTTGCATGGAAATAACGCACGTTTCCACTTGGGTTTCCGTTTGCGAGCTCAGCATGGAAACTGATGTTGTAGTCATGACCATCTTGCCAGTTGTTGAATGATGGGAAGGTCAAGTCAATCTTTTCGTTTGATGTCAAAGAAGTGGTTTGCGTACTGGATGATGCTTGATGAACTTGAGTTGAATCCGTTTCATCGAAGACGGTCATGTAAAACATGTAATCTCCAGCAAGAACACCGTTTGTTGCCTTTAGATCCCATGAGTGCGTTAGGCTTCCGTCGATAGGAAGAACACATGCATATGTGCCGTCTTCTAAGCATCCGAGTGTTGTTGGCTTACCAAGAGTGATGTCAACTGATTCAACATTGAAGATGACTTGCTCAATGTTGTTTGATTCACTCAATTCGTTGTCGTTGTACCAGTTGGTCCCGATTGTTGTGTTATCGAAGATGGTTTCTGCACGAATCATGTAAACTCCAGAGAAGAACTCATGGCTTGCGAGAGTAGTGGTGTCAGCGTCTTCAGCGTCAACATTTGTTCGACTTGCGGTGTAACTAGCGTCCTCAAAGAACGTAAATTCTTGCAATGTTATGTTATTGAAAGCAACACCCTTGAAGCCGTCGTTAATCCCGTTTCGGCCGTCATCGTCGCTTTGGAACTCGAAGTTAATGTCGACTGAAGCGCCTGAAAGCGACATACATTCCCTGAACCATTGCGAACTATCTGCTGCAGTGTTGTTCAAGACATACAAGTGAGTGAGATCGACACTGCGGCTTAGAACGAGGTCATCAGAGTTGAAGAATACATTGTAGTTACCGGAAGAACCGTCGGTTGAAGCGGAATCTCCTACGAAGTCGATTTCTGCCTGATTGATCGATTCGGAAGCATTTGTGAATCCGTCGTCATTGTCATCGTTTCGGCAAGTTCCGTCTTCGTCGTAATCGTTCCATTGGCCGAGTAGAATAGCGGAATAGGAATCGCTATCTCGTGTGTAATCGAAGTTAATGGACGCATAGTCATTGACATCAACGATTGTTGTTCCATCAACATCAATACCATAGAAGGTATCTGCGTAATACTCAAAGTTAAGCGAAACGAAATCACCAGACATTGAAGTAAGGTCTACACCAGGTATTGTCAGTGTTTCGTTTTCCCAAAGATCACCATATCCGTTTACTGCTGTATCACATGGGTGACCGAACCAGTATGCGTTGTTGTTGAAGAGGGTATCTGAACATGTTAGTTCGTTGTAGATAGCGCCTTGTGGATTTCCATCATCGCTGTAGATGTATCCCTCAGAGCCACCTTCAAAGGATTCTTCACAGATAACTGCAGGAGCACTGCAAAGTACATCTGAAGGTGTTGCTGAGAAGACTGTAGCCTTGATGTCGTAATCCACGAGAGTATTACCGTAGTTGTTGGTTGTTACATCGATATCAAAGATACCTTCTGCGTACAAACCACCTGGATTGAAGTAATCAATTCCTTCTATTGTAGGATCATAAAGATTGAATGGTTGAATATAACCAATGATGTCATCATTTACAGCTTGCTCGTCCCAAGCATGGTTGGAAAGAGTGGCTGATATCCTGTAAATCGTATCATTGAGAAGATTCGCAGTAATCGATGCTGTTTCTTCTTCACCTGGGCCAAGGTTGACAAGGTTTAGGTTGGATTGAAGTGTTTGTGGATTTGGCAAGTAAGCGGTGTTCTGCTTGTAGATTGTGACGTTATCAATAGCGTATCCATCACGTCCGCTCCAAAGTGATTCATTATCATCAGCAATGGAACCCTCGAATCCAGAGCGGAGTCTGAATCGAACGTCGACTGTTTCACCAGCCCATGGAGATAGATCGAATTCACCGACGCCTTCATCGGTAAAGTTACTCCATCCGTAGTAAGTACCCGCTGCTTGAGCTCCGTAATAGTAGACTCCTTCTGCGACTCCACCAAAACCGTTGATCTTGATTGCTCTGTCGTTATCATAACCGCCCCACATTGAAAGGCCTGACAAACATTCTCCAGCAATTTGTGCCGAAGTTGGACAGGAGATTACTGACCATCCTGTCTCTTCTGAACCAACTTCAACGAATGCGACATCGTCCCATAGAGCAGTAAGGATGAAACCTTGTCCATCAAAATTACCAAGTCCACCGTAGCCAAGGTGACGGAACAATTCCACACTCAAGAATGCACGATCTGAACCTGTCAAATCAACGTCTTCGAGGGTAAGAGCATCATCCCAGTTACGACCGTATCCGGACCATTCGTCACCACTGGCATTTGTCTTGTACTCGCCGGCCCACATGAAATCTGTTGGGTTGAGATAGTTCGCTGAAACGTTAGGATCGTTGTTACCGTCTGTAGCACCTCGTGATTGATTTGATTCCAAATGCCACATTG
>JAKMFY010000142.1 GCA_022425185.1 Candidatus Poseidoniaceae archaeon
ACGCTTCTCCAACAAGTCTTCCCGTCATAGCATCGCTTGCTTGGGGGTCTGCAAGGCGAAGAGTTTGCAACGCTCCCTCGTTTTTTCCCTTGGTGATTTCTTTGGCTGCTTTTTCCCATGCTTCTGCTAATGCTTCGTCCGCCATAACACAGCCGAATCGATTCCTTGTTTTGACCTTCACGGCCGTACATTCTTGAGGTAAACACGGCAACATGTTGAAGTGATGAAAGCGATGGGGACAGAATAAGAGGGCGGCGTCGGCTCAAGACGTATGCCTTTGAGGAGACACAATAGATGGATACCATCGTAAACGACTTCACCATTAACATAGCAACAGCAAACGGTACAGGTTCTCAATCAGCCAACTTAATCCTACTCCAATCACTCTTCGATATGGGCGTTCCTGTATCAGGAAAGAATCTCTTCCCATCGAACATCTCAGGACTCCCTACATGGTACATTGTACGCTTGTCTGACAAAGGATACCAAGCACCTGGAGACCGCACTCACGTCCAAGTCCTTGTCAACAAAGCAACATGGGCAGAAGATCTTGCTTCTCTTGAACCAGGATCCGTCGTCATCTGGAACACTGATTCAAAGATGCCAATGGACCGAACGGATGTCTTTTCTTATCCAGTCCCTATGACAAAACTTGCTCGAAGTCTTAGTCCGAAATTAGCAAAGTTAGTCACAAATATCGTCTATGTAGGCGTACTTGCAGAACTTCTTGGCATCACTGACGAAGCGTTGCACAAGGCAGTTGCTGGCCAATTCAAAGGAAAGGCTTCAGCGATTGAACTGAACATCACAGCGCTCGAACTTGGTAGAAACCACGCCAGAGAGAACTTTACCAAAGGCGATCCATATCTTGTTGAAGAGCGTCCAATCGAACAAGACCGTTTCTTTTTCGAAGGAAATGAGGCTGTTGCTCTCGGTTGTATTTTCGGCGGAGTTCAACTTCTTGCATGGTACCCAATCACCCCTTCATCGAGTCTAGCAGAAGGCATCATTGGCTGGATTCCGAGACTCCGAACAAACGACGAAGGTGAAGCAACATGCGCGGTTATTCAAGCGGAAGATGAACTTGCAGCGGCTGGAATGGTCCTTGGTGCTGGATGGGCAGGTGGACGTGGGATGACCGCCACATCAGGTCCGGGAATTTCCCTTATGCAGGAATTCATTGGTTTGGCTTACTTTGCGGAGATCCCTTCTGTCTTCTGGGACGTTAACCGCGTAGGCCCATCTACTGGACTTCCGACTCGTACCCAACAATCAGATTTGGCAATGCTCTACGAAGGTAGCCATGGCGATACGCAACACATCGTTATCATGCCGGGTACAGTAGAGGAATGCTTTGAATTCGGTTGGAGAGCGTTTGATATTTCTGAACGATTCCAAACACCTGTATTCGGACTTTCTGATCTCGATCTTGGTATGAACCGCTGGGCTTGTGAAGGATTCACTTACCCTGACACTCCAATGGACAGAGGCAAGACCATCAGAGAACAAGATGTCTTTGAAGCAATGGAAAATTTCGGTCGATATCGTGATCTCGATGGAGATGGAATTCCTTACAGAACACTACCTGGAAGCGGAATGGCCCCTATTCTCTACAGAGGTACTGGGCACAACCCTGACGGAGTTTACTCCGAAAAGCCTGATGATTACTTCAATCTCATGACCCGTTTGAAGGACAAAATCAACGGTGCACGTGATGTACTTCCAGCGCCAATTCTACGCGAAGAAGTAGAAGGTGACATCGGGGTTGTCTACTTTGGTAGCATGGAAAACACAATCCAAGAAATCGATGATATGCTTGAAGCGACTGGAATAAAGGTAAGTCAATGTCGGGTTCGATCACTTCCGATTCACAGTGAAGTTGAAGCTTTCATCCGACGACACAAAACCACAATTGTTCTTGAAATCAACAGAGATGGACAACTTTGGGGAATTCTTCGAAGAGAGTTACCAAACGACATTGTTGGCCAAGTTCATTCCGTCGCTTACTCTGACGGCATGCCTCCTCGTGCTCGTATCTATGCCGATTTAATTCTTGAAACCATCAAGGAGGCGAACCAATGAGCGACAAACCTGCACGAGCAATCAAGTTGAATGTCATCAACGAACCTAAAGAGAACTACAAGGGTGGCCCATCCTCTCTTTGTCCTGGCTGTGGGCACGATCAAATCTCAAATGTCATCATAAACGCTGCATGGGAAAATGGAATCGAGCCTCATCGGATTGCAAAAATGTCCGGAATTGGATGCTCATCAAAGACACCTGCTTACTATCTTGGGCAATCTCACGGATTTAACACAGTTCACGGAAGAATGCCATCTGTAACTACTGGCGCGTATGCGATCAACAAAGATCTCCTCTACCTTGGTGTATCTGGCGACGGTGATTCTGCTTCCATCGGCATTGGACAATTAATCCATGCCATCCGACGAAACATGGATATGGTCTACATCGTCGAAAATAACGGCGTGTATGGTCTGACAAAAGGACAGTACTCTGCTACTGCAGATATTGGTTCAAAGAAGAAGAAAGGGAAGGCAAATGAAACACAGCCAATCGACTTGTGCGCTCTTGCAATCAATCTCGGATGTACCTTTGTTGCACGTTCATTCTCAGGATCAAAGAAGCAATTGACATCTCTAATTAAGGCTGCAATGTCTCACAAAGGATTTGCATTAATCGACGTTATCTCGCCTTGTGTAACATTCAACAACAATGATGAGTCAATGCGTTCTTATCAGTATGTCAAAGAGAATGAAGTTACACTTCACATGGCAGACTACATCCCTCACTTCGAACCTGTTGCAGAAATTGAAGTTCCAGAAGGACACTTTACAGACATCACCCTTCATGATGGCTCAACCATCCGTCTCGAAACGATTTCTGACTCACATGACCCAAGTGATTCCATGGCTGCTTTGACTGCATTGCACCAAGCAGAGGTGGATAAGAAGCACGTCACTGGATTGCTTTATTTTGACTCAAGTAAACCTTCACTCGCTGAAGACCTAGGGCTCGTATCAACACCGCTGTTGGATGTCGATGCATCAGACCTCCGTCCATCAGAAGAAATGCTCAAGCAAATGAATTCTGAATTCCTTGGCCAATGAACAATAAAGCGAATCTCCTATGAAGGAGTACATGGAAGTGAGACTGTGAACCAGACAATGCTTCTCATCCTCATTTTTGGGAGCGCTGCTTCCTTTTTCGGTGCTTTATTTGTATTCAATCGAGCAAAGAAAAAGCGTGAATTGAAGAAGCGACAAAAACTTCACAGTGCAAGTCGAGCACCTCTCTCAAGCATGCGTGCTTCTCGAAAAGGAGCAAAACATGAACGAAGGCACGTTGTTTCACGATCTCTGCAACTTGATCAACTCAATGATTCAGCTCGTGATGCTTATGAGAAGCGACAACGACGTCGTGTTGAGCAATTCTCAGATCTTCAACTTGTTATGGATGAAATCTTCATCCCAGAACGAGATGCCGTGGAAACCGAGGACGAAGATGTTGAAGAAGAAGAAGATCGCTCGACATGGATCTCTGAGAATGAAGACAATCTCAATACGCATGCAGACCTTGTTGCAGAGGAGGAAGTCGGCACTGGAATCTCAGTGCGAGTCAGCCAAGAAGAGGATTCGGAACTCATGGAACGTCTTGCTCGAGAGGGTGGAAAATCAGGTGTCGTACAGATCAGCCTGGCATGGGACGATTATAACGACCTCGATATGCACGTCTTCTGCCCTTCGGGGGAGCGCATTTACTTCAACAATAGAAAGAGCGCTTGTGGAGGAGAACTCGACGTTGACATGAACGTCCGTCCCAAATCCAAGAAGCCGATTGAGAATGTTGTTTGGACTGATGTTGCACCTGATGGAGAATACAAAATCGGTGTTCATTTCTACCGTCACCATCGAAAGCGAAGAACAAAGAAAATGTGTAAGTTCAGGCTCCGTGTTGTCACCTACGGACAAGTCAAGGAATATTCTGGAGAATTAACATCCGGCGATCCGATGTCAATGATTACTTCCTTCTTGTTGGTAAAACCTGACGAAGAGGAATGATGGTAGTCCCTCCCGGATTTGAACCGGGGTCGGAGGAACCAGAATCCTCCATGATGGACCGCTACACTAAGGG
>JAKMFY010000145.1 GCA_022425185.1 Candidatus Poseidoniaceae archaeon
GTTGGGCACTCGGCCTTGCAGTTGGTGGAATGTTAGCCATCGTACTTATTCAACGAAAACTTGCTACGGACATGAATGAAGTTTGGGATTACATTACGGTCTTATCACTTGCATTCTTTGCACCACGCGTAGAGGGTCTTATTACCACATTTCACGGTACCTTGATGCTCAAAGGAAAACGATGGGGCGCTATCCTGAGAACTACTTTTTGGAGAATCCTCTCCCTAACTATGCTTTACTATGCTTGGTTTAATCCAATTGCTTGGGTCTTCATTATACCCCCTATTTTGCTTGTAAAAGACAACGCAGATAAGTGGATATGGGACTCAGTACCAAAAGAAGGCAAGCGGCGATGGCGGAGAATGCAAGCCGACAAGGTACGTGAAGAGAATATGGCAAAGAGAAATCAAAACGTGAATCCCCCGCAGGGTACCGTTTTCTATGTAGATCACGTCTCTGATGAGGAATGAGAATGAAAATTCCGCCTGGACTTCACCTATGAATGGTTTGGTCGGTCATCTCACACAACCATTAAACGATGAATGGCTAACCAATTCTCTATGGGCTCCTGCCCTTACTGTGATTCTCCGACGATGGATGGTGATACCATCTGTTACTCATGTGGTAGAGTGCTTGCTAGCAATCGCATTATGAACGAACGAATTGGATTACAACTTGACCGGAATGCCGGAGTCAATACTTACAAGATGACCACAGCACCAAAACGCCGAGGTTATGTTCAAACCGATCGTGGGAGAAGTAAGAATATCCTCAAAGGTGGCAGGAACAGATTCAGAACGATAGTGATGTTGGGCCTCGTGGCATTCATTATGCTTTCACCGCAAGCCCGTGAACATATTTTGTCAGAAGTAGGAGACATCAAGGAATTCCTTGAAAATCCTACTTTGGGCTATATGGTCTACGATGTTGATGCTGACTATACTCTCAATCGTATCGTTACAGCATCAAATCCAGATAGCACACCTTCAACAATGTTGGAAAATTTACCGATATCACCGGACATAAAGGCCCTTGAAGGGCAATCCTCAACATTTGTTTACACAGATGGAACCAATCCAGTACCTAACCAACTCATCCAAGATGTAACGGATATTAAATTGATTATTGATGGACAAACGATTAACATCCCTCTAGAAGGCATTCCTCCACGAATGGTTGCTGATAAGATTTCGACATCTAATGGACACGAAATCTGGTGGCCAGGCACATCAGGATCGGGCGATGATTTCTGCATCGGTGGCCCCTGTGTCAAAGTCAAAATCAATTTGGGACCCGGGGAATCGACGATTTTTGAATACCAAACGACGATTCAAACCAAATCGTACACGTGGGATGGAGATTCAGGCAACATCCTCCCTACTGTTCCAGGGTTCACGACTGGGATTACTTCAGAAACAAGTGGCACATTTGCTGACTTTGCCAATAGAGGAGATGGAGTTCGAGAGAATACCTTTACTGCTGCAAAATGGTATAACAAAAACCGCATAGATCAGTATGATTATGCCATTGACGGTGCAGCTGCAAATGTTATCGCTGCTGTTGCGACTGTAGAAAGTAATCTACCAGAAGGTAATGACAATGTATACGATTTCGTACGTGGGGTCTTCGATTACATTCGAGATAATATTCAATATGACGATGATGCTCCCGAACCGTCTCGAAGCGGTCCGAGTTGTTTAGGTGCAGGAATAGGAGACTGCGACGAACAAACCAATGCCTTCCTAAGCATGCTCAGAGTGAGAGGCGTCCCCGGATGGTATGTTTTCGGTGTCTTGTCAAGTCAATCTTACACACAATGGGAAGCGCATGCTTGGGGATATATCCAACTTCCAATGTCAGATGAATGGTGCAATGAAATGAATATTGAATTGAACACCTGCTTTGTAGAAGCTTCAGTTGATGTTACAAACAACAAATGGCTTCTTCATACAGCATCCGCCCTCATCGATTGGATTGAGAAACCTGATCCTACTGGCACCTACATCAACGCCTTTTATCGACCAATATCACATACCCACAATAGCGGTGGAGAAGGTATTGACCGGGTCCGGACGTTCGATACGGTTGGTGCAATCAATTTTGGCGGTGGGAAATTTCCCGTCTATCAGTGAGGTGATGAGTAAATGCGAGTAATTATTGGTGGTGCTGGAAGAGTAGGGGCTGAATTGGCTCGTGCAATGCGTGCAGAAACGATGGATGTCGTTCTTATCGATAATGATTCAAGAGCTGTTAAGAATGCTCAATCCCTTGACGCTTTGGTTATTCATGGAGACATAACATCCCGTGAATCCCTCATAGAAGCAGGGATTGGGGATGCAACAGTTTTTGTTGCTGTTACTGATTCTGATGATCGTAACCTCATTGCTTGTGCACTAGCAGAAGATGAGCATAGAAGACAAAATGGTTCTTCGATACAAAAAACACTCCTCTCGATTGGGCGATTCCGAAATCCGCATTACGTTTCAGAACATTCAGAAGGCCATCTAAAGCGTTGGGCTTCTGTCGATTATGCAATCGATCCTGTCGATGGGGCAATACGACGCTTAGCAACAGGTCTCCGTTCATCTGCAATTGAAGAAGTGATACCGTTTGGCCATGAAGCGTATATTATTGAATTAAATGTAACACAAAATGCATCCAACGTTATTCATCAGACATTGGCAGAAGCTGGTTTAGGAATCGAAGGTGGTTTACCGCTGATTGTTGGTGTGAAGAGAGAAGGTGAAATGAGCACGGTTCCCACCAAGGACTTTTCTTTGATGCCTAAAGATATAATCGCAGTTGCCACAACTGGACTTGCTTCCTTTAGTCGAATTCTTACATCCTTTGGCCATGAATCTATTGATTTCCCAACAAAGCCAAAGGTTGCAATAATTGGTGCTACTGAAATTGGGAAGCGAATCGCTGAAGATTGGCTTCGTAGTGGGGCTATCGTAACTGTAATAGAACGCGATTTGAACATTGCAAACAATTTGTCAGGTTCAGATATTGGTTCGCATAGAAATCTCGAAGTAATACATGGAGATTTCCTCGATCGCAATATCCTTACAGAAATAGGAATAAACGAGCATCATATTGCAATCGCTGCTTTAGATGATGATCACATATCAATTGCAGCTGCGCTCCTAGCGAATGACATGGGTGTGACTCGTACAGGATTAATTCTAAAGGATTCAGATTTGGTCAAAGTTACTCAACGTATGGGTATTACATTCGCAGTTGACATAAAACGAGTAGCTGTTGACAACATACTAGCACACATCCACACCAGGGCATCAGGTGCATATGCAATACTGTCCAATATTCCCGATATTGTTGGAATTAGCCTTCCAGTATCGAATGCTACGAAATTTGTTGGTAAGCGAGTGGGAGATGCAGGAATACCTGATTGGGCAAGAATTGCATTCATTCAACGTAGGAATACCATGGGTGGATGGGAAACGTTACGCCCATCAAGAGACAAGTCAATTGTTGAAGGCGATCGACTTATCTTGTTCTGTAGGCCTGATAGAGTAGCAGATCTTGAGAAGAAATTTAAGGTGTAATCATGCGTTTTGACGTACTTGCCCTCATCCTTGGTTGGACATTGGTTGCATTGACGATTCCTCTCGTCCTTTGTGCAATTCTAACGGGATTTCTAGATGATTGGGATTTAGCAATACGTGCATTTTCAGCACCTGCAGGTTTATCACTTTTCATTGGATTCCTTATGCTCAGGTTTGGAACGAGAAGAAACACTGCGACTCGTTTGCGAGATAAAGAGGCTTTTGCAGCAGTTGCATTAGTTTGGCCCCTCGCAGTTTTTGTTGGAGCACTACCCTATTGGCTTGGGGGCGTATTTCATGGACCATTTACAGAGGGTTCTGACGTAGCAGATATTCTACGTGGTGCAGTAAACTCTTGGTTCGAATCAATGTCTGGATTTACAACAACTGGAGCTACTGTCATTTCGACATCGATGAGTCCAAGTTGTTACCCAGGTATGGATTGTATTAATTCTCAGCCGAGAGGTCTGCTTCTTTGGAGATCACTGACGCAATGGTTTGGTGGAATGGGAATCATTATGCTTGGAATGATGATTTTATCGCGTGTCATTGGTGGAGGAATGGCCCTGGCTCGAGCAGAATTAACAGGACCTTCTCTGTCACGATTGAAGCCAAAGATCCAAGAAACTGCACTGGCACTCTGGAGTCTTTATCTTGCACTTACAATACTTGAATTTGGTTTGTTGTGGGGTATAGGGGGCCTTGAC